>NZ_WHOR01000251.1:0-8682 GCF_013340925.1 Azospirillum formosense | reverse complement strand
TGACGTCATCGGCCCGGTACCACTGGTACGTGTAGCTCAGCGGGTCGCCGTCCGGATCGGTCCAGACACCGTCCCCCCTGGTCAGCGTGTTGCCTACCGTCGCCGTGCCCGTCACGCTCGGCGACGTGGTGTTCACCGGCGCTCCGTTGCCCACCCCCGCCACCTGTGACGAATAAGCCGATGTCGCCGTCTGCGTGCCGCCATTGCCGTCGTTGGCCGTCACCACCACGCGCAGGTATTTGTTCAGATCGCCCGCCGCCAGCGTGTAGCTGGAGCTGGTCGCCCCACTGATCGAGGCGAGGTTGGTGCCGCTGTTGTCGTCGGCCCGGTACCACTGGTAGGTGAAGTTCCGGTTGTCACCGTCGGCGTCGCTCCAGGTGCCGTCCGTCGTGGTCAGCGTGTTGCCCACCGTCGCCGTACCCGTCACGTTCGGCACCACGCTGTTCACCGGCACGCTGTTGAGGACGGCGGTGTAGGCGGAATAGGCGGTCGTGGTGTTGGAGTTGCCGTCGTTGGCGATCACCGCCACGCGCAGGTACTTGTGCGCGTCCGACGTGGTCAGCGTGTAGTTGGCGCTCGTCGCTCCGGCAATCGAGGCGGCGTTGGTGCCGTTGGGATCGTCGGCCCGGTACCATTGGTACGTGTAGCTCAGCGGGTCGCCGTCCGGATCGGTCCAGACACCGTCCCCCCTGGTCAGCGTGTTGCCAACCGTCGCCGTGCCCGTCACGCTCGGCGACGTCGTGTTCACCGGCGCTCCGTTGGAGGAGGAGCCCCCAAGAGTGATCTGGCTGGTCCGCGCGGTGCTGGTCGTTTCGCCGTCGTTGACGGTGACCGTGGCGGTGCGGGTGCCCGCGGTGACGCTGCCGGCTGTGTTTTTGTACTGGATCAGCCGAATCACCGCCTGATAATTCGCCAGATCCGACGCACCCCTCAGCGTGATCGTGGCCGAGTCGTTGCCGGTGACGCTGATGCCGTAGCCTCTCGCCGTATCCACGGAAGCAGAAAGCATGCTCAGCACTTCCGCCGCACCGTCCGAGGTGCCCGACAGTGTGATGGTGGCGCCGAGCAGGCGGGTGTCGCTGTCGGTCTGGGTCAGGACGGCGTCCGGGGCGATCAGCACGCCGGATGCGGGCGTGGAGGTGGTGACGGACTCCCCGTTGCCGGCGCCCGCGCCGTTCAGATCAACGGACGGTTCGCCCACGTTCCAGTGCACCTCATAGGCACCGATGTCGAGCGCGCCGTCGCGGATGCGGTCCATGCCGCGAAAGTCAAACCCCGTGGACGCATAAAGGGATGCGGAAGTGTTGTCCCCTGCATTTATAAAGGATGTCGCGTTCGCAGCCGGGCGATAGTCACGATTGGCAACATCGTTGAATGTTGCTGCACCGCCAAGGGAGCCGATATAATTTTCCGAGCCCGCGGTCAAAGTGCCACTGCTCGTGTTGTTGATCTGATTGGGGTTGGTGAAGGTCACATTGTTGCTGCTGCCCGTGTTTCCGGCAATGATCGAGTTTCTGACGGTTACTGCCAAGCCGGCGCCGGCTGCGCCAGAGCCAATGCCGGCCGTCGAAAACAAGGACGCTCCGGGGACGGTGTTGACCACCGTATTGTTTGCAATAGTGGAGTTTAGGATGGTTGCGGTATAGGCAGTTGTTCCCATAAAGGAAATCGAACCGCCGGCATAGGTGGCCGAGTTTGAGGCCATTGAATATTCGTTGTTCACAACAACTGTGTTTTCAACAAGCGTCGTGTGTGCCAAGATCCGCAGAGGAGCGAATGCAATATTGTTGGTTACTTGGCTTCTATTATCATGAATGAAAGAATTTCGGACGGTAAGTGACACACCGGTGCCTGTGGATGTCCCGATGGCGTTGCCAAGGCTGTAGCGGATGGTGACACCGTCGGCAACCATCGTTCCGTTGATAAGGGACAGCGCGCCTTGAACAGGGCTTGCAGTGTAAAATCTCTCGAAGACCAGGTTTTGGACATTGAACGTCTTGCCGCTCCCACTGAAGCTCAGCCCACCGTAGTCTTCCGTTCCCGTGCTTCCAACTCCAGTACCGCTCTTGTCGCCGCTGATAACGACATCCGCGATCCGGTCACCGTCGATGTCACCATTGATGGCCAGGGACTTGTTGGAAATGCTGAGCATGGCGCCGGCGCCGCTGGTTTCCAGCGACACGGTGGACCCTTTCAGAGTGGGATCAAATATAACCGCAGCCCCATCAGTGGCGTTCGTGATTACGTTGGCGAAAGACCCGCTGACCGTCGAATTGCCGGTAGCGGACGTGACCGTCAATGCCGTCATGGTGCCGGAGAAGGCCTCCATCGACGCCGCCGCGAAGGGGGCCGACGCCTCGATCGAACCGGACTTCACCTCCAGGGTCCAATTCTTGCCCACACCACTGCCGGTGTCGTCGCTGGACGCGGCGACATCGGCGCCGGTCAGCCGGTGGACCGTCTCCACGAACTCCTTGCCGGCCTCTCCCGCCCCAACGTTGCACGCGTAGAAGAGAAGGTCGCCGCCGGGCCGCAGCGCGGCGCCGATCGTCTGAAAATCGGCGGCGCGGTTGGCGAGCCCCGATGTCCAGTAGACGCGCCCGGCCATGTAGAGATGGCCCTCGCCGCCATGGCTGATGACCTGGACGGAATCCAGGCCGGACATCCCGGACAGCGCTTTCGCCATCTGGCCGAGCGCCTCCTGCTGGGAGTCGAGCAGGACGACCTTGGCGTCGGGGGCGATGTCCTTGAGCAGCGTCTGGTGATCGAGCACGGCGGTGTCGACGAACACCACCGACCGGACCGATCCCTGGATCTGGGCGAGCCGCGCCGTAACCGCCGCCGGTTCGGTGAGTGGCGGAGCAGAGGCGGCCGGGGACGCCGCCGCAGCCGGAACGGTCGACTCCTTGATGGCCCAATCGACCAGCTTGTCAGGGTCGGGGGCCTTGCCGGCACCCTTGTCCCCCGGCAAGGGCTGATCGGGTTGCTGATGGACCTCGGCGGCCGTGATGGCGCCCGCCGCGTCGAACATGAAGCGCGGTTCAAGAGCCATCGCGAACATCGATGAGGACGGCTTGCGCGTCTTGCCGGAATGCCCTTTCACGCCATTGCCGTTCGAACCACGCTTGCGCGCCATCGCCAGTCTCCCGCCATACGCAACACCGCCCGACCCTACGTCCAAAGCGGTCACCAAAAGGTGAATAGCATGCGGGAGCGTACCACCTTTTCACAGTCTTTGACAGCGCATCAGTCTATTCAGTCGGCAAAAGGGGTGGCCGATTTGCATTGATTCGCATCATCGGAGAGAGCAGCGTGTCGTAATTTGATGCATTTGTTTTCGCGTCGCGTTCTGCATTTCATTGCTGAAACGGACGCATATGTTGGTATGTTTTTCACACCGACGTTTCGCTCTCAGCGAGCGCATGGCAAGGCGAAGCCAAGCATTCGCGTGCATAGCGTCGCGCACCGATGTCACAGGCTTGGCAAGTCTTTACCGCACCGAAGGCCAGTTGACCGCCCGCCCGCTTCCTCGGGCGTTCACAGTCAGGAGGCGCCGCCCTGCTGCATCTGGGCCGGCAGGATTTGCGGCGGCAGATGCTGGATGCCAGGATGACCGGGCGGGAGCCAGATCAGTTCCAATGATGGCGACGTCTTTGCCAGCAGATCGAAGCCCAACCGGAAATAGAACCAGTGGACGCGCGTGTCCACCTCGGCCACCGACAACGTGATCGGAATGCGCATTTGCGCCGCGGTCCCCTGGAAGCTGCGCAGCAGATCGGTGCCGATGCCCTTGCCGCGGGCCAGACGGTGGATCTCCACCTCCGACACCCGCCAGTCGTAGCGGCCCAGATCCATCACGATCCGCCCCACCGGCTGGCCCGTCTTCTCAATGACGAAATCCAGATGCTCCGGATAGCGGCTTTCCTGGCCCATCCGCCGTGCGCCGTACTGCTGTTCGTAGAGTGTCCGGATGAAGTCGCGGTCGTGATGCGCCTTGGCCAGCCAGGGACGCGCGTCCATGAAGAGGCCCATCAGGAAGTCGTCGTCCGAAGGGCGGGGAAACCGCACCGTCAACCCGCCGAGCAGCGGCAGCGACCCATTCAGAACGGCCATCGGCCACACCCCTTCCGGTAGCACAAGCGTGCGTCCTGAATAGCCGAAGATGCGGGCCCGACGCAAGAATCGCCACTGCGGACCACCATGGCGACGGACGCCATGCGAGTCGTCCGGTTCGGCGTTGGTCCGGTATGGAATGGCCATGGAAGGAAAGGGGCCAACCCTCGGCGAACCGCGTGACGCGGCGGCGCCGATCCGGTGGCATCGGCCAAACACATACAGAAATATGCAACCGGAAGGTCGGCAAACAACGATAACAGTCGGAAAAAGTAACTTTTTGTATCGTTTATTGCCTAGGCCCTAACCGCTCAGGAGAATATTTCGGTATGCTTTCTATCACATTCGGCGGCGTAGCACGTCCTTAGGGGGGCGCTGGCCACAGTCCGCCGCAACCGGTTTCATACACAGGAGGTTTCGCCATGGAAGTTTACCTCGGCCTGGTCATCCCGTTCACCGGCGCCTACGCCCCCCAGTACACGGCCCAGTGCCTGGGGCAGCAGATGCAGGTCGGCCAGAACCAGGCGCTGTTCGCCATCACCGGCGCGATGTATGGCGGCAACGGCACGACCAACTTCAACCTGCCGGATCTTCGCGGTCGCGTCATGATCGGTTCGGGCTCCAGCCCCTACCTCAACAACCAGACGCTCAATCCGGGGAACTTCGGCGGCGTCGCGAACACCACGATCACTTTGCAGAACCTGCCGGCGCACACGCACGCCGCGACCTTCACGCCGTCGGGCAGCAGCACCAACGCGACGGTCTCCGCCGCCGCGGCCATCCCGGTGAGCACCGTCGTCGGCGGCAGCAGCACCCCGGCGGGCGGCAACAACTATCTCGGCGCGCTCCAGCTCACCGAGCCCGGCCTTGGCGTCACTCTGGACGGTCCCTACAGCTCCGGCACCGCGCCAAACGGCTCGGCGCTGGTCGGTTCGGCCTCCGGCACCGTCACGATGGGCGGGTTGACGGGCACGGTGAGCGTTGCGGCGGGCGGCGGCGTCACCAACCCGACTCCGGTGAACAACATGCAGCCCTATGTGGCGCTGACCATGCTGATCATCACCAGCGGCATCTTCCCGATGCGCGACTGATCGGGAGCGATCCCCCGATCGTCGAACACCGGATGGACGGACGCGGCGCGTTGGCCTTTCATGCTCGGACCATCAGCCGAAACTCCAGACCCTCAGACCGGACCTTTGAGATGACCATCGACATCGCCACCATGTCTCACGAGATGTTCACCCCGCATCTCGGCCAGACGTTCCGTTTCCTGGCCCCGGAAGATGGGTCCGTGATCACGGAAGTCGAGTTGACGAAGCTGACGGAACGTCCGGAGTGCACGCCGCGCTGGGCGAAGCGCACGTCCTTTTCGGCTCTGTTCGAAACTTACGGCCCAAGCCAGCTGTGGAACGGCTACTTCCAGATCGACCATCCGACGATGGGACCGCTGGGCCCCTTCTACATCGTGCGCATCATCCCGCGCGACCCCGACCGGGGCTGTTTCGAATTGATCCTGAACTGAGTCCGGCCGCCACGCCTCACCCCGCGGCTTCATCGCACAGTGCCGCGCACCGTCCGTTCCAGCGCATCGAATCCACCGGAGATCTCGCCATGGACTTCTACCTGGGTACCGTTTTTCCATTCGCCGGCAGTTTTGCCCCGGTGAACACGCAGCAATGTCTGGGACAGCCCGTCAACAGCGCGCAATACCAAGCCCTGTGGGCGGTTACGGCCGGCGCCTTCGGCAGTGGGCAGAACGCCCAGACGTTCAACCTGCCCGACCTGCGCGGCCGCGTGATGGTGGGGCCGGGGACCAGCCCCTACACCGGTTCCACGATCAACACCGGCAATTCAGGCGGCGCACAGTTCACAACGATCAACGGCGCCAACCTGCCGGCGCACACCCACGCCACGTCATTCCAGGGCGGCAGCACGGGCGGCAGTGTGCCCTTCAGCGGAACGGTCACCGTGCCGTTGAACCCCGCCGTCGGCACCAGCAACAGCCCTTCCGCCATTCCCGCCGTGCTGGGCGGGCAACTGCTCACTGAACCCGGACTCGGCGTGACCCTCGACGGGCCGTACATCCCGGCCTCCAGCCTGCCGACGCCGCCGACCGGAAGCTCGCTCACGGGCGCGCTCTCCACGCAGGGCACGGTCAGCGGCGGTCCCACGGGCGCCACCGTGGCGGTGAGCCCGGGCGGCGGCGTCGTTTCCAGTCCGATCCCCCTCAACAACCTGCAGCCTTACCAGTCGCTGTTCTTCTTCATCTTCATGCTGGGCTATTTCCCGTCGCGTGATTGACGCGAAAGGCCCCGGTCCCTTCCGGTGGGCCGGGGCCTTTCCCCCGCAAGACATCCGCCGCGCCCGTGCCGATGCGGTCCAGCAGGTCATCCAGCAGGTCGGCAAAGCGCTCCCGCGCGGCGCGCTCCATCAGGCTGTGATCGGCTCCGGCAAGGCGCTCCATCCTCAGCCCCCCCATCCGGCGCAGCTGCCCGCCGTCCGCCCCGGCCTGCGCCTCCAGTTCGCCCAGCGTCACGTCGCCCACGCTGTGCACCATCAGCGTGCGGACTCCGCGGTCGCACAACGCCTGGAAGGCGTGCAGCACATCGTCGTGGGCGTAGCCCCGCCCTGTCAGACCGGCGCGCAACCGCCCGGCCCCGATGCGCAGGCGGCGGGCCGCGCGCTCCGAAAGGCCGCGGGCGACGCGCGACGCCTTGCGGTCCTGGCGCAGGATGGCCCGCCACACCGCCGGCTCGGTCAGGCGGGGAAGATAGGCGGTGGCCGGCTTGACCGCGCTGCCGATGGCCTCCTCCTGCGTCACCCCGTCACCCAGCACGAAGCGACCCGGATTGACCAGCGCCAACCCGGCGACCCGCGGGTCGGCCAGCGCCACCCGCAGCGCGACCGCCGCCCCGGCGCACAGCCCCACGGCGACCGCGGCGCCATGCCCCGCCGCCGCCAGGGCGTCCAGCCCGGCCTGCGCGTCCTCCACCATGTCCCGGCAATAGATCAGCCCATCGCGGCGGCCGGGCTTCGACGCGCTGTCCCCCAGCCCGCCCAGATCCATGCGCAGCGAGGCGATCCCCCGCGCCGCCAGACGCCGGGCCAGCCGCACCGACATGCGCCCGGTGCCGGTGTGAGGCGTGGCGCCGCTGTTCAGCAGCAGAACGGCGGGCGACTCGATGGCCGTGGCGGTCGCCGGTTCGCAAAGAATCCCGAACAGGCCCGTGTCGGGACCGAAGCGGAGCGGGCGTTCCACCGCATCGGGAACGCGCAGGCGGGGAGCGGACGCTTCCATCGTTCGGCCCGGCCCGGCGCGCGCCACTCCCGGCACCAAGTCCGGCGCCAGCCAGGCCGCCGCCCGCGCGAAGGCCGAACAGTCCAGGGCCGCGTGCTGGACGCTGCTCATCAGCCGCACGTGGTCGGGGAAGGACGCCTCCTCGACGTCGGCCCCCAGCGCGCGGAACCGCTCCGCCAGAGCGGCGGCGCGGCCCTCCGGGCGGTCGAGGATCAGCACGCGCCGCGCCGGGGCTTCCATCATCCGCGCGAGGTCGAGCCCCCGCAGCGCCTCCGCCGTCTCCGGAGTCAGGCGGAACCCGGCGCTGTCGATCCCCTCCGGCCCCACCGCGGGCGGGGCATCCGCCGGCCGCGCGGCGAGCAGGGCCATGGCCCGCAACTCCTGCAGGAATGCTCGGCCCGAAGGGAAGGGAGACAGCAGGACCAGAGCGTCCGCTCGCACGTCGCGGGACGCTGCCGCGGCCAGCAGCGCGCCCAGCCGCAACCCGACCAGTGCAACCTCCGCCACCCCCGTGACGGCGCGCAAATGGGCGGCCGCGGCACGGATGCCGCCGAGCCATGCGTCCAGGCGGGACGGATCGCCCTCCTCACCGACGCTGTTTCCGGTGCCGGGATAATCGAAGCGCAGCACCGGCGACCCGGCCGCAGCCAAGCGTTCGGCGAAACGGCGCCACGCCCGGTGGGTGGCCAACGCCTCCCCACCGTAGGGGGCGCACAGCACGACACCGCGGCGCCCGGCCGCCGGATGCAACCAGCCGAAGCAGCCGTCAAACAGAACGGGCACAGACGGATCGGACGTCATGCCACCCCCCGGTAGCGGGTCGGATCCAGGCCGTTCAACGCATGGATCTCGCCATCGGGCACCGCCGCGCCAGGGTGGCGTGGGACCAGCCTCACCCGGCGTTCTCCTCCCGGCGGCAGATGGAACCAGTCCGCCTCCGCCCGGAACGCGTCATCCTCGATGTGGACGGAGCGCGCGAGGCGCCGGCTGGACAGGATCAGCGACCACCCCTCCGCCGACCGCTCCACGCGGGCGCCCAAGCCCAGATCCGCGCGCTCCATCCGCCCGCCCTGCGGGAAGTGGAAGGCCTCGGCCATCGGCGCGCCGGCGCCCGGGGCGGGCAACGCCGCCCCCACCCCCGCGTGGGGGGGGGGGCCCGAGCGGGGGGGGCCCGGCCAATCCCTGAAAAGGGTGGGGCGCGGGGGGGGCGGGAGCGCCCTGGGGCCGGGCGGGGGGCGGGGGGGCGCCCCCTCCGGCCCCCGCACCCGCCC
>NZ_WHOR01000250.1:0-8741 GCF_013340925.1 Azospirillum formosense | reverse complement strand
CGCGTTCTAGTGTGTTCTTGAGGCACCCCCCCCCCGCCCCCGCGCCCGCTGCCCCCCCCCCCCCCCCCCCCCGCCCGACTCAAGAACGCCCTGCGCCCCCCCCCCCCCATCCTTTTTTTTGGCGGCGGGTTTTGCAGGGGGGAGGTTCTTCACCCCCCCCCCCGCCCTGGGGGGGGGTGTTGGGGAGGGGTACAATGCCTCCCCGACTTCCCGCCTTCTACGACGAGCCACCCCATGCACACCCCCACCCTGTTCGACAGCGTCTTCCTCGGCGGCTTCGAATGCTCGACGCACCGGCGGCACGACGGGCGCCGGCTCGATCTGATCGCGGCGACCGGCCACGACCGGCTGGCCGCGGAGGACTACCGGCGCATGGCCGCCCATGGCCTGCGCACCGTACGCGACGGTGTGCGCTGGCACCTGATCGAGACCACGCCCGGCCACTACGACTGGTCCAGCCTGCTGCCCATGGTCCGCGCGGCGCGCGAGGCCGGGGCCCAGGTGATCTGGGACCTCTGCCATTACGGCTGGCCGGACGACATCGACATCTGGCGGCCCGCCTTCGTCGAGCGCTTCGCCCGTTTCGCCGGGGCCACCGCGGCCCTGCTGCGCGACGAAGGCGTTGGCGAGGGCGTGGCGGCGCCCGCCTATTGCCCGGTCAACGAGATCTCCTACTGGGCCTGGGCCGGCGGCGACATGAGGCGCTTCAACCCGATGGCCGAGCGCCGCGGGTTCGAGCTGAAGCACCAGCTCGTCCGCGCCAGCATCGCTGCCATCGAGGCGATCCGCGCCGCCGACCCGCGCGCCCGCATCGTCCAGGTCGATCCGGTCATCCACGTGCTGCCCCGCCCCGACCGCAAGGGCGACGCCGGGGCCGCGGAGGCCGCCCGGTTGGCTCAATACGAGGCGTGGGACATGATCGGCGGCTACGCCTGGCCGGGGTTGGGCGGCAAGCCGGAGTATCTGGACGTGATCGGGGTCAACTACTACTCCGACAACCAGTGGTTCCTGAAGGGCGGCACCATCGGACGCGACGACCCGCGCTACCGCCCCTTCGCCGACATCCTGGCTGAGGTGCACCGGCGTTACGGCCGCCCGGTCCTGGTGGCCGAGACCGGGGCCGAGGGCGACGCCCGCGTGCCCTGGCTCGACTATGTGACGGGGGAGGTGATCGCGGCCTTGAAGGCCGATGTGCCGGTGGAGGGCGTCTGCCTCTACCCGATCCTCGACTATCCCGGCTGGGCCAACGACCGCCATTGCGAAACCGGCCTCTACGGCCTGTGCAACGAGGATGGCGGGCGTTGCCTCCACCAACCGCTGGCCGCCGCCCTGGAGCGCGCGCAGGCCCGCGTCGGCGCGCTGCTCGGCCAGCCGCAGTATCAGGCGGCTCAATGAGCGGTTCGAGCAAGGACACCATCCCGAACCGTCCCGGCCGCTTCCTGCTGCGCTACATCCGGCGGCGGCCCTGGTCGTTCGGCGGGCTGTTCTCGGTGATCGTGGCGGCGGCGGGCTGCGCGGTCGCCGTGCAGTACGGGATGAAGCTGCTAATCGATGCCATGGCCTCCCCCGACCGGGCGGCGGCGGACGTGTGGACTCCGCTCGGCCTGTTTCTGGGCTTCATCGCGGCGGAGAACGTGCTGTGGCGGCTGGGCGGCTGGCTCGGCTGCCGGACGGTGCTGGCGACCGGCGTGGACATGCGGCTGGACCTGTTCCGGCACCTGACCGGCCATTCGATGCGCTACTTCTCGAACCATCTCGCCGGGTCGCTGGGCAACCGCATCGCCGCCACCGAAAACGCCGCCACCACCATCTTCCGCACCCTGACCTGGAGCATCGTCCCGCCGGTCACCGACTTCCTGGGGGCGGTGCTGGTGCTGCTGACCATCCATTGGGGCATGGCGGCGGCGCTGGTGATGTTCGCCGTGGTGGTCGCCGTCGCCATCGTCGGGCTGGGGCTGCGCGGCCGGACGGTGCACCACGCCTTCGCCGAACAGTCCGCCCGCACCAACGGCGAACTGGTCGACGTGGTGTCCAACGTCTGGACGGTGAAGGCCTTCTCCGCCCGCGGGCGGGAGCGGGAGCGCCTGCGGCAGTCCTTCACGGTGGAGGCCGGGGCGCACCGCCGCAGCTGGATGCATCTGGAGAAGACCCGCGTCGTCCATGACGTCTGCCTGTGGGTGATGGCCGGATCGATGCTGCTGTGGGCGCTGCTGCTGTGGCGGGACGGCACGATCACCACCGGCGACGTGGTGATCGTCAGCGCGCTCACCTTCCGCATCCTGCACGGCTCCCGCGACCTTGCCTTCGCGCTGGTCACCGCCACCCAGCAGGTCAGCGCCATCGACGAGAGCCTGCGGGTGATCGCCCGCCCCCACGACGTGCTCGACCCCGTGCCCGCCGAACCCGCCAAGCCCGGCGGCGGCGCCATCGCGTTCGAGCGGGTCTCCTTCCGCTATCCCGAAGGGCGCAAGGTGCTGGAGGATTTCAGCCTGACCATCCCGGCCGGGCAGAAGGTCGGGCTGGTCGGGCCGTCGGGGGCCGGCAAGTCCACCATCATCAGCCTGATCCAGCGGCTGGACGACGTGCAGCGCGGCGACATTCTCATCGACGGGCAGCCGCTGACCGCGCTCGCCCAGGACGATCTGCGGGCCAAGATCGCCGTGGTGCCCCAGGACATCGCGCTGTTCCACCGCCCGATCCTGGAGAACATCCGCTACGGCCGCCCCGACGCCAGCGACGAGGAGGTGTTCGAGGCCGCCCGCCACGCCTTCTGCGACGGCTTCATCCGGCAGTTGCCGGAGGGCTACGGCACGCTGGTCGGCGAACGGGGCGTGCGGCTGTCGGGCGGGCAGCGGCAGCGGCTGGGCATCGCCCGCGCCTTCCTGAAGAACGCCCCGATCCTGATCCTCGACGAGGCGACCTCCGCCCTCGACACCCAGTCGGAGCAGGAGATCCAGGCGGCGCTGGCCGATCTGGCACAGGGGCGGACGGTGGTCGCGGTGGCGCACCGCCTGTCCACCGTGTCGGCCTTCGACCGCGTGCTGGTCCTGGTGGACGGCCGCATCGCGGAGGACGGCCATCCCACGGAGTTGCGGCGGCGCGGCGGCTTGTTCAACTCATTGTGGCAGCTCCAGGCGCAGGGCTTCGCCGCGGAATAGCCGGAGCGCGTCCGGCGGTCCCGCACCGTGGCGCGGAGGTCGCATCGGCCGGAGCGTTTAGGGAAGACCGCCCTTCGGCGGGCTATCTTTCCGGGCGTCGTGTGTTAAGACATCAGACGCAACTTCGCTTCGGCCCGAAAGCTCGATGAAAGCCACGACCGACGATAGCATCCTTTGGATTCAGACCCTTGTTCCGTGCAAAAGCCGCGAGGCCGGCGTATGACGGATCTGCCGGTGATTGGCGGCCCGGTGGTCGGGAGCGACCTGGATTTCCTGTCCGGCGGGGGCGAGATGGGGGCGCGCATGCGCTCCCACGACTGGGCATCCACGGCGCTGGGTCCGCCGGAGGGCTGGCCGCAGAGCCTGCGCACCATCGTCAGCGTCGTCCTGTCCTCCCGTCAGGCGATGTTCGTGGCCTGGGGGCCGGAACTGTCCTTCCTCTACAACGACGGCTACATACCGATCTTCGGAGCCAAACATCCGGAGGCGCTCGGCCGACCCTTCGCCGAGGTGTGGTGGGACATCTGGCACCAGATCAAACCGCTGGTCGACCGCACATTGGCCGGCGAGGCCTCCTGGTACGAAGACCTGCTGATCCCGATGGAACGCCGGGGCTTCCGCGAGGACGCCTGGTTCACCTTCTCCTACACCCCGGTGCGGGGCGAGGACGGGCGCATTCCGGGGATGTTTTGCGCCGCCATCGAGACGACCTCGCAGGTGCTCGCCGCCCGGCGCACCGACTTCCACCTGAAGCTGGAGACCCGGCTGCGCCAGCTCTCCAACCCCTTCGCGGTGGCGGCGGCGGCGGCGGAAGCTCTGGGCCGCCATCTGGAAGCCAGCCGCGTCGGTTACGGCGTGATGGACGAGACCGCGCGCTTCTTCACGACAGAGCGGAACTGGACCGACGGCAGCGTCGATCATCAGGCCGGCACCCATGACCTGCTGAGCTTCGGACCGGAGCTTTTGGACACGTTGCGCGGCGGCGGGACGCTGACCATCCACGACGCCGCTGCGGACCCGCGCTTCGCCGCGCCGGACCGGCAGGCCGCCTTCGCCGGGCTGAACATCGCCTCCGCCATCACCACCAGCCTGGTGAAGAACGGGCGGATGGTCGCCGCCCTCTACGTCCACGACCGGAAGCCCCGGCACTGGCACCCGGACGAGGTCCGTCTGGTGGAGGAGGTGGCGGAACGCACATGGTCGGCGCTGGAGCGCGCCCAGGCGGAGGAATCGCTGCACCGCGCCAACGCCAGGCTGGCCGCGGAGGGGGAGCAGATGCGCAACCTCTTCCGGCAGTCGCCCAACTTCATGTGCGTGCTGCGCGGCCCGGACCATGTGTTCGAACTGGCCAACGACTCCTACCGGCAACTGGTCGGCGACCGCCCCCTGATCGGCAAGCCGGTGCACGAGGCCATGCCGGAGGTCGCCGGGCAGGGCTTCTTCGAGCTGCTGGGCCGCGTTTATGACAGCGGGAAGCCTTTCGTCGGGCACGCCCTGCCGGTGCGGGTCGTCCGCCAACCCGGCGCGCCGGTAGAGGAGCGCTTCATCACCTTCATCTACCAGCCCATCAAGGACGCCGACGGGCGGGTGACCGGGATCTTCTGCGAGGGCAGCGACGTCACCGAGGCCAAGCATGCCGAGGACGCGCTGCGCGACCTGAACGCCACGCTGGAGCAGCGCGTCGCCGACCGCACCGCCGACCGCGACCGCATGTGGCGCCTGTCCACCGACGTCATGCTGGTGGCCCGCTTCGACGGCACGATCACCGCGGTGAACCCGGCCTGGACCAGCCTGCTCGGATGGTCGGAGGAGGAACTGGCGACGAGCAGCTTCCTGGACTTCGTGCATCCCGACGATCTGGAGCGCACACGGGCCGAGGCGGCGCGGCTGGGCGCCGGGCACACCACGCCGCGCTTCGAGAACCGCTACCGCCACAAGGATGGCCATTATCTTTGGCTATCCTGGGTCGCCGTGCCGGACGACCGTTTCATCCACGCCGTCGGTCGCGACATCACCGCCCAGAAGGAGGCCGACACCGCCCTGCGTCAGACTGAGGAGCAGCTTCGCCAAGCCCAGAAGATGGAGGCGGTCGGCCAGTTGACCGGTGGCGTGGCGCACGACTTCAACAACCTGCTCCAGGCGCTGGAAGGCTGCCTGTCGATGATCGGGCGCCGCACCGGGGAACCGCAGGTCCACGCCCTGCTCGATGCCGGGCAGCAGGCGGTGGGGCGTGGGGCCAAGCTGGTGCAACAGCTCATGGCCTTCGCCCGGCGGGACAGCCTGCGCCCGGAATCCATCGGCGTGCGCGACCGGGTGCTCGCCATGTCGGCCCTGCTGGAACGGGCGCTGCGCGCCGACATCGCGCTGGACCTCCGCCTCGGCAACGATCTCTGGCCCATCGAGGTGGACCCGACCCAGTTCGAGCTGGCGGTCATCAACCTCGCCGTCAACGCGCGCGACGCCATGCCGTCCGGCGGGCAGCTGACGGTGGAGGCGGTCAACTGCGTGTTTCCCCCCGGCGACCCGCGGGGTGTGGAGGGGGAGTTCCTGCACCTGTCGGTGTCGGACACCGGCTGCGGCATGCCCGCCGCAGTGGCCGCCCGCGCCTTCGAGCCGTTCTTCACGACCAAGGACCTCGGCAAGGGGACGGGGCTGGGGCTCGCCCAGGTCTACGGCCTCGCCCGGCAGGCCGGCGGCACCGCCTGGATCGACAGCGCGCCGAACCGGGGCACGACGGTGCATCTGCTGCTCCGCCGCTCCGGCGTGGCTCCGGCGGTGGAGCCCGCCCTGCCCGCCGCCATCGTGCCATCACCGGGCGGCGGGCGGCGCCACGGCCGCGTCCTCGTGGTGGAGGACGACCCCATCGTCGCCATGACCGTCAGCACGGCGCTGGAGGACGCCGGGTTCGCCGTGCTGTCCGCCGCCAACGCCGAGGAGGCGCTGCCCCACCTGTCCGACAACGGAGTCGACGTGCTGCTGAGCGACGTGGTGATGCCCGGCGGGATGAGCGGCATCGACCTCGCCCGCGAAGCCCGCGAGCGGCGACCCAGCCTGCCGGTCATCCTGGCGACCGGCTACAGCGAGGACATCGCGCGCGCCACCGGCATCCCGGTGCTGGCGAAGCCCTACCGGATCGACGAGCTGGTCGGGCGGATCGACGCGATCCTGATGGGGCAAGCAGAGGAATAAAAGGGCCTGGGAATAGAAGGGCCTGGGAATAAAAAAGGCGGAGCCCCAGGGGGACTCCGCCTTGGCCGGCCGCGATCCGGTTGCTCAGATGTGGTCGGAGGACAGGATGGCCTCGGCGTCGCCGCCGGTGCCGCGGCCCGGCAGGACCGCGTTCAGGACGACGCCCATCAGCGCCGACAGCGCCATCGAGGAGACGACGAAGCCGCCGTCGCCGAACTTCAGCGACGCCCCGCCGATGCCGATCACCAGGATGGTCGAAGAGATCAGCAGGTTGCGCTTGTCGCCGAGATCCACCTTGCCCTCGATCAGCGTGCGGATGCCCGAGGAGGCGATGACGCCGAACAGGGCGATGGACACGCCGCCCATCACCGCCGTCGGGATGCTCGACAGGAAGGCCGACAGCTTGCCCACGAAGCCCAGGATGATGGCGAGCGTCGCCGCCCCGCCGATCACCCACACGCTGAAGACGCGGGTCACCGCCAGCACGCCGATGTTCTCGCCGTAGGTCGTCGCCGGGGGACCGCCCAGCGCGCCCGCCACCATGGTCGCCACGCCGTCGCCGAACACCGAGCGGTGCAGGCCGGGATCGGCGATGAAGTTGCGGCCGACGACGCGGCTCAGCACGATCTGGCCGCCGATGTGCTCGGCGATGGTGACCAGCGCCACCGGCGCCACCAGCAGGATCATCGCCCAGGCCGAGACGCCCTCCTTCATGCCGGAGAACAGAAGGTGGAAGTCGGGCATGCGCAGGAAGGGTGCGGCGGCGACCGGTCCGAAGTCGACCATGCCGAAGACCACGCCCAGCACATAGCCGGTCAGGATGCCCAGCAGGATCGGCACCACCGTGAAGAAGCCGCGCAGCACGATGGAGTAGAGGAAGATGCTGCCCAGCGTCGCCAGCGCCAGCAGGAAGTGCGGCAGGCTGTACGCGCCGCCGCCCGCGGTGTTCTGCGCCATGCCCACGGCGACCGAGGCGAGGCCGAGGCCGATCACCACGATCACCGGCCCGACGACGATGGGCGGCAGGATGGCCAGCAGCCAGCGCACGCCGAAGGCGCGGATCAGCAGGGCGACCGCCACATAGACCGCCCCCGCCGCGCAGGCTCCGACCAGCGCGCCGCCGGTGCCGCCGATCTGGGTGGCGGCGACGATCGGGCCGATGAAGGCGAAGGAGGAGCCCAGATAGGCGGGCAGCCGCCACTTGGTGAAGGCCAGATAGATCAGGGTGCCCAGGCCGCTGGTGACGAGCGCCACCGACGGGTCGAGGCCGGTGAGGATCGGCACCAGCACGTTGGCGCCGAACATGGCGAACAGGTGCTGAAGACTGAGCAGGAGGAAGGTGGCCGGGGGCGGACGGTCGTGGACGTCCAGCACCCGGTCGCGCGGGGCTGTCATGAACTGCGGTTCCCGTATCGGTGGTTGCGCGGCAAGGGTTACTCCGCGACGGCCTGCCCGGTCAAACGCCACCATGCGGAATTCTTCGGCAGATGTCTTCCAAGGGTTCCCAACGCCACCGTCAGGGGCGTGAAATCATTCACCCGTTGCCTCGCTATCACCCTTTTGTTAGTATGGCTTTTAATCAAAATTTCCGTTACCGGACATGAAACTGCGTTCCCGATTGCAATGCGGGGATGCTGCTTCTGTTTTCAGAGTGGCTGACCACATGGCCGACGAACTGTTTGCTCAACTCACCGACACCCTTTCGTCGGCGAAGACCGTGGAAGACCTGACCCGGCCCCTGCTGTCGCTCTTGGAGCTGGTGACGGAGTTGGAGGCCACCTATCTCACCCGGATCGAGCTGGAACACGGCATCCAGCGCATTCTCTTCTCCTGCAACACCAAGACCCTGACCATTCCCGAAGGGCTGGCCGTCCCCTGGGAGGGCACGCTGTGCAAGCGGGCGCTCGACGAGGGGAAGCTCTACACCGACGACGTGCCCGGCTGCTGGGGTGATTCCGAGGCGGCCGCGGCGCTGGGCATTCAGACCTACGTCAGCACCCCGGTCCATCTCGACGACGGCAGCCTGTTCGGCACGCTCTGCGCCGCCAGTTCGGAGCGCAAGCCCCTGACTCCCAAGGGGGAACAGGTGCTGCGCCTGTTCGCCTCGCTGATCGCCCTCCACATCCAGCGCGAACAGCTCCTGACCCAGTTCCGGGAATTGAACGCGGCGCTGGAATCCTATTCCTACACCGACGCGCTGACCGGCCTGCCGAACCGCCGCGCCGTGGTCGCGGAGCTGCACCGGCTGTTCGCCATGGCCGGACGGGCCGGCCAGAGCGTGCTGATCGGCTTCATCGACCTGGACGGCTTCAAGGCCATCAACGACACCCACGGGCACGAGGCCGGCGACGAATTCCTGACCGAGGTGGGGCGGCGCATCGGCGCGGGGCTGCG
>NZ_WHOR01000024.1:0-36971 GCF_013340925.1 Azospirillum formosense | reverse complement strand
CCCGGACGCCGCCCCACGGCTGCTCTCCTGGTACGATCACAACCGCCGCGACCTGCCCTGGCGCGCCAAGCCGGGGGAGGTCGCCGATCCCTACCGGGTCTGGCTGTCCGAGATCATGCTGCAACAGACCACGGTGCCCGCCGCGGCGCCCTACTTCCGCGCCTTCACGGAGCGCTGGCCGACGGTGCGCGATCTCGCGGCGGCACCGCTGGACGACGTGCTGGTGGCCTGGGCCGGGCTCGGCTACTACGCGCGGGCGCGCAACCTGCACAAATGCGCGCAGGTGGTGGCGACGGAGCGGGCCGGGCGCTTTCCCGACAAGGAGGTGGCCCTGCTGGAGTTGCCGGGCGTCGGCGCCTACACCGCAGCGGCGATCACCGCCATCGCCTTCGGCCACAAGGCGACGGTGGTGGACGGCAATGTGGAGCGGGTGGTTTCCCGGGTCTTCGCCGTCGAGGAACCGCTTCCCGGCGTGAAGCCCAAGCTGCGCGCGCTGGCCGCCCTCCTGACGCCGGACGAGCGGCCCGGCGACTACGCCCAGGCGATGATGGATCTCGGCGCCACGGTCTGCACGCCGCGCAAGCCGAAATGCATGCTTTGCCCCTGGTCGGACTGGTGCGCCGCCCGCGCCGCCGGCATCCAGGAGCAGCTTCCCCGCAAGGCCGCCAAGGCGGACAAGCCGACCCGGCGCGGCGTCGCCTTCTGGCTGCTGAACCCGGAGGGGGCCGTGCTGCTGCGCCGCCGGGCGGAGGAGGGGCTGCTGGGCGGCATGACCGAGGTGCCCTCCACCCCCTGGGCCGGCCACGCGCCGACCGATGCCGAGATCGCGGCGGCGGCCCCGCTGGATTTGTCCTGGCGCCGCCTGCCGGGCGCGGTCCGCCATACTTTCAGCCATTTTCACCTCGACCTTGAGGTGGTCGCGGCCAGGGCCGGCGACGGCTGGCGGATGGCCGAGGGGCTGTGGGTTCCGGTGGACCGGCTGGGCGGGCAGGCTCTTCCCTCCGTCATGATGAAGGTGGTGCGCCACGCCCTGGCTCACGCGTAAACGGGGCGCACGCATAGACGGAAGGTGGACGGAGCGAGATGAGGCGGCGGACGATCCTGGCCCTGTCGGCCTTCCTGGCCGGCGCGTGGCTTGCCGGGCCCCTGCGGGCGGAGGCGCCCCAACGGGCGGAGCCCAAGGCGAAGAAGGCACCGGTCCCCGCCGGGCGCCGCGTCGCCCTGGAACTGGTTCTGGCCGTCGACGGATCGGCCTCCATCACCGACGGGGACCTGGAGTTCCAGCTGCAGGGCCACGCCGCGGCCTTCCGCGATCCGGACGTCCGCGACGCGGTGACCGCGGGTGGAGTCGCGGCGACCCTGGTGGTCTTCTCCGGCCCGCACAGCCTGCGCGTTCTGGTGCCCTGGACTCCGCTGACCAGCGCGGAGGAGGTCGCCGCCTTCGCGAACCGGATCGACGAGGCACCGCGCGGCTTCCAGGGGGATTCGACGGCGCTGGGCAGCGCCATCGAGGAGTCGGCGAAGCTGTTCGCCGGCAACGGATTCGACGCCGCGCGCAAGGTCATCGACATCGTGTCGAACGGTTTCTCCAACAGCGGCCCGGACCCCGCGGGAGTCCGCGACCGGGTCGAGCGGCAGGGGATCACCATCAACGCCCTGGCCATCCTCGACGAGTTTCCGTGGCTTGAAGAGTACTACCAGGAAAACGTCGTTGGCGGCATGAATGGATTCGTGAAGACGGCGATGGACCGTGAAAGCTTCGTCGAGGCGCTCCGGCAAAAGCTCATCCAGGAAATCGCCGGTCTTCCGGTGCCGCGCTCGGTTATCACTGCAGCTAATTTTTGAGAGCCGCCGCTCGACGGGCCGAAGTTTGGAAATTCGTCTGGAGAAATGAAGCCGGATCGAGCTACTTTACCGTAACGTGCGAAAGATGCCGGCAACGCTTCTCTTGAAGTGTTTTCGGACGCGCGGTGCGTTTTGAATGGTGCTCTGGAACGGTGGGATGGACGATCGGAAGCCGGTGAGGCCGGGTGACGTCGCGGTAGCGGACATCGTGGCGGCGGCCGGCGCGGTGGTCACCGGAAACGCCGTCGCCCATGGTGTGGCTCCCCAATCTGACGTTCCGACAACTGGGGTGGCCAACCGCTCCGGGCGCAAGCCCCGTCTGCAGGTTGTGGCCCTGCTGCTGGCCGCCGCCGTCGTCCTGGTGCTGGGCACGTTGACGGCGGTGGTCGGGTCGGCTTTCCTCGGCATCGTCGGAATCGCGGAGGAGGCGCGCGTCGTCACCGTGCCGCGCGTCGGCGCCCAGCATCGCGACGCTCTGACCGCCGCCGAACTGAGCCGGTTGGCCGAGGTGATCGTCAACAGCCGCGACCGCGACCGCCGCGCCGCCGCCTTGGACGAGGCGGAGGCGCTGGCCAGCCGTTTCGCCCAGGTGGTCGACGACGGTGTTTTGGACAAGCTCGACCGCGCGCTGAACGCCGTGCGGCGCAGCAACCATCGCGCCGACCTGATCGACTCGCTGTCCGCCAGCATCCGCGAGCAGATGGCCGGGGTGGACGACGCGCTGGCCGGCGCCACCGCTTTGCTGGCGGAGCCGGACAAGGCCGTCCAGGACTACGCCTTCCTCAGCAACCTCTACCATCTGCGTCGGCTCTACGGGCAGGCGGCGGCCAGCGAAACGGCGGAGCAGCTCGCGCTGGTGGACAGCGAGGTCACGGAACGGCTGCGCAACCAGCAGGCCCTGCTGGGCAGCCTTTCCAGCATGAGGACGGGGCCGGCGGTTCAGCCCAACCGGCTCTCCATTTATCTGGACCGCTTCACGGCTGCGCGCACGGTGGTCGACCTGCAGCGCGGGCGCCTGTCGGTGCTGGTCCAGGTCCGGCAGGACGGCGACCTCGTCAATCGCCAACTGAAGTCGCTGGCCGACAGTCTGTCCAGCGACGCCACCACCACCACCCTGCTGATGACGGACCGCATCGTTGCGGACGGCTGGCGCGGGTTGTGGACGGGGGTGGCGGGGATTGCCGCGGCCATCCTGCTGTCGGGGTTCGTGACGGCGCTTCTGCGCCGCCATGTGGTGGCGCCGGTGCTGCGCGTCAGCGACGCGCTGCACGCCTTGCGGAGGAACCCGCAGGCGGTGGCCCTGCCGCCGGCCTCGCTGGAGGAGTTCGACCGCATCGGTGCTGCGGTGGAGCGGTTTGCCGAGGCGATCGGCGCGCTGCACCGACAATCCGCGGCTTTGCAGGCGAGCGAGGGGCGGCTGAACGTCATTCTGCAATCCTCGCCCTTTCCCATCGTCATCGCGCGGGGCAGCGACGGACGCATCCTGTTCGCCAACGCTTCCGCCGCGGAGCTTCTTGAAACCACCAGCACCGCCCTGCTGGCGCGCGCGATGCCTGATTTCCTGGAGGCGTCGGCCGATTGGCAGGGATTCGCCGACGGTGCGTTCCGCCGTGGGCGGCGGCCGGATGTCGAGACGCGGCTGAGAACCGCCGAGGGGCGCCCGTTCTGGGGCGTGTTGTCGGCGGTGGCGATGGATCACGACGGCGTCGAGGCCTTGTTCCTGGCTCTTCACGACATTTCCGCGCGCAAATACGCCGAGAAGGCGCTGGTCGCCGCGAAAGAGGCGGCGGAGCGCGCGCTGCATGATCTCCGGCAGACGCAAAGGAGCCTTGTCCAGGCGGAGAAGCTGGCGTCTCTGGGGGCGCTGGTGGCCGGAGTGGCGCATGAGATCAACACCCCCGTGGGGGTCGGCGTGACCGCCGCCAGCCATCTTTGCGAACAGGCGCGGCAGTTCAAGGCCGGCCTGGCGGATGGACAACTGCGCCGCCGCGACCTGGAGGAGTTCGTGGACCGGGTCGAGGAAGGTGGCTCCATCATCCTGGGCAACCTGGAGCGCGCCTGCACGCTGGTGCAAAGCTTCAAGCAGGTCGCCGTGGACCAGACATCAGAGGTGCTGCGGCCCTTCGAACTGCGCGGCTATCTGGACGGCGTTCTGGGCAGCCTGGCCCCGCAGCTGAAAGGCACCGGGCATCGGGTGACACTGGACTGTCCGGACGGGCTGGTCATGGACAGTTATCCGGGCGCCCTGTCGCAGGTCGTGTCGAATCTGGTCATCAACGCGTTGCTGCACGCCTTCCGGCCCGACGTGCCGGGCACCATCGCCATCACGGCGCGCACCGACGGACCGCTCCCGGCCGGCGCAACGTCCCTCGTCCTGGACGTGGCCGACGATGGCCGCGGCATTCCGCCGGACCACATCGAGCGCATCTTCGAGCCCTTCTTCACCACGCGCCGCGCCGAAGGCGGCAGCGGGCTCGGCCTGCACATCGTCCACAACATCGTCACGGGGACTCTCGGCGGGCGCATCGCCGTGGCGTCGCAGCCAGGGGCCGGCTGTCGCTTCACCCTCCACCTGCCGCTGACCGCGTCACCGAAGGCGCCGCCTGCCGTGACGGCCAGCCGCGTCGCGGCGGTGCAGAGGGAACCGGCTTGACGGGTCAGGCCCGGGCGCGTTCGATCTCGACTCCGACGCTGGCGGCGTCCGGAAACACGTCCAGCTTCTCCACCCGTACCTTGACGCTGGCGATGCGCTCGTCGGACAGGCAGCGCTCGGCGATCCGCTCGGCCAGCGTTTCGATCAGGGTGACGTGGCCCTGGCTGACCAATCCCTTCACCACCGCCGCCATGTCCTCGCCGGTGACGCCGGGGGCGGCGACATCCAGGTCGAGGCTCAGGCGGATGCGCTGCGGCTTGATCCGTTCGTGGGCATAGACGCCGATCAGCGCATCCATGACCAGATCGCGCACGAAGCAACGGGTGGAAAGCGCCGCCGGGGCCGAACGGGGCGCCGGAGCGGTGACGGTGGCGAAGAGCTTGTTCATGGCGCACACGCCTATCACGCCGTCCCCGTCCTGCCAAGGCATGCGGGCGGCGCTCGATGTAGGGCTCCGATGCCGAATGCGCGGGCACGGGGCGGCGTTCATGGCCGCCCCGTGCCGGATCCGGCGGCGAAGGTCAGGCGGAGGCTTCGGAGCGGATGCGCTCACGCAGCACGTCGATGGGGCGCAGGTCGCCGCCGTCCTCATAGTGCCAGAAGGTCCAGCCGTTGCAGGCCGGAAGGCCGGCCATGGCGGCCCCAACCTGATGGATGGAGCCGCGATGCTCGCCACGCGGGCCCGCCCCGATCAGCGTGCCGTCGGCGCGCACGCGGGCGACCACGCGGCGGCGCAGGTCGAACAGCGACGTGCCGGGGCGCAGCAGGCCGCGCTCCACCACCCAGCCGAAGGGAATGCGCGGCGCCGACCGCTTCGGCGGCGTGTCGAGGACGGCGGCGTCGGGCGCCTCCTCCACCGCCTCGATGCGGGCGGTGGCCGCCTTGGCGTAGGTCGGGTCGCGTTCCAGCCCGATCCAGTTGCGGCCCAGCCGCTTCGCCACCGCACCCGTGGTGCCGGTGCCGAAGAAGGGGTCCAGCACCGTGTCGCCGGGGCGGGAGGAGGACAGGATGACGCGGTAGAGAAGCGATTCCGGCTTCTGCGTCGGGTGGGCCTTGCGGCCGTCCTCGTCGCGCAGGCGCTCCGCGCCGTTGCAGATCGGCAGCAGCCAGTCGCTGCGCATCTGCAGGTCGTCGTTCAGCGCCTTCATGGCGTCGTAGTTGAAACGGTAGCGGGCGTCCTTCTCGCGCGAGGCCCAGATCATGGTCTCATGCGCGTTGGCGAAACGCGTGCCGCGGAAGTTGGGCATCGGGTTGGTCTTGCGCCACACGATGTCGTTCAGAATCCAGAAGCCCAGATTCTGCAGCGTGGCGCCGACACGGAAGATGTTGTGGTAGCTGCCGATCACCCACAACGATCCCTCGGGCTTCAGGATGCGGCGGGCCGCGGCGAGCCAGTCCCGCGTGAAGCGGTCGTAGGTCTCGAAATCTTCGAACTTGTCCCAGTCCTCTTCCACTCCGTCAACACGCGAGTGGTTCGGGCGCAAGAGTTCGCCCCCCAACTGGAGGTTATAAGGCGGATCGGCAAAGACAAGGTCCACCGATTCAGCCGGCATTTCATTCATGAGGGCGATGCAATCGCCCACGAGAATTTTGTTCAGGGGGAGCATTGACGAAACCAAAACAGCGAATCAGTCGTTGGGACAATGATTCGCCGCCGAGTCGCCGTCAACTGATTTCTTGCCCCGGAATCGCGGCGTTCAGCCGGCCCGCTCGATTTGGGCGCGGACTGGTGCAAAAGTGACTCGGTGGTGGGGCGTCACGCCGTGGCGGCGCAGCGCCTCCAGATGCTCCGGCGTCGGGTAGCCGGCGTTGCGGTCCCAGCCGTACTGCGGGTGAAGCTCCGCCAGCCGCATCATCTCGCGGTCGCGCGCCACCTTGGCGACGATGGAGGCCGCGGCGATCGACTGGCTGCGCCCGTCGCCCTTGACGATGGCCTCCATCAGGCAGGACAGGTCCGGCTTGAACTTGCCGTCGATCAGCGCGACGGCAGGCGGCTCGCCGGGCAGCGCCTCGTAGGCGCGCTTCATGGCCAGCAGCGTGGCCTTGTGGATGTTGAGCGCGTCGATCTCCGCCGCGGACGCCTCGGCCAGCGCGACGGCCAGGGCGTGGGCGCGGATCTCCGGCTCCAGCGCCTCGCGGGCGCGCAGGCTCAACGCCTTGCTGTCGTTGATGGCGCGGGCCAGCGCGTCGGGCAGGCCGCCCGCCGGCAGCACCACGGCGGCGGTGACCACGGGCCCGGCGAGCGGGCCGCGTCCCACCTCGTCGATGCCGCAGACCAGCCGTCCCTGGCCCAGCGCGATCTCGAAGGACAGGTCGGGCTGCGGGCGGGGGACTTTGACGCGGACGGCTTTGGCGGTGGTCTTGGGCATCATGGGGCGTTGGGTCTTGCGGGTTCGGCGTGGTGGGACAGGAGCCGTCCGCCGGACAACTGCTCGATGTAGATGCGCGTCAGCGAGCGCAGGATGGGCGGCATCGTCTCGATGGCTTTGGCGAACTGGTCCTTGCGGATGATTTCGCAGACCGTGGCCTCCAGCGCAACGACGGTGGCGGCGCGCGGCCGGTTGGCGAGGAGGGCCAACTCTCCGAAGATGCGCCCCGGCCCCAGCACGCCGAGGTCGGACCCGTCGCGCCGAACGCCGACCGAACCCGATTGGATCAGGTAGGCCGCCGTTCCCTCATCCCCCTGGCGGAAGAAGCTGTGGCCGCTGCGGAACATGCGACGGTCCGCCACCGTGGCAAAGGAGTCGGAGGAGCGGATTCCGGCGCCGCCCTCCTGCCGTTCGGGCTGGTACAGTCCATAGCTGCGGCGGATCGCGGCGATGAGGCTTTCCAGCAGATAGGAGGCCAGCGGCGGGCAGCGGCCGCGCAGCGCGCGGAAGGTCTCGCGCGACAGTTCCACCGTCTCGACGGGGGTCACGGCGCGCACCGTGGCGCTGCGCAGTCCGTCGTCCAGCAGCGCCATCTCCCCGACGATGGCGTTGGCGCCGACGGCGCCCAGGCGGCGCGGGCCGTCCGGGCCGTCCAGCAGAACCTCCAGCTCGCCCGACTGGATCAGCCAGGCGCAGTCCCCGGCCTCGCCCTGGCGGATCAGCACGGTGTCCGCGGCGATGCGCCGCGTGGGAAGGTCGGGTCCGCGTCTCGTCATCACCGGTTCCATCGCTCCGGGCCGGCCGCCCGTGTTTCATGGAGTTTAGCGCGAATGCCGATCTGCTTCAGGCAAATTTCCCATGGCCAATATCGGGGTGGCGGTGACGCTTGGCGGAGGGCGCCGGCTGCGCTATGCATGGCGCCCTCAAATCGAGAGGCCGGAAGTCATGACCACCACCGCCACCACCGAATGCCCCTGCCGCTCCGGCAAGCCCCTGGACTCCTGCTGCGGCCCCTATCTGGACGGCACCGCGCCGGCGCCCACCGCCGAAGCGCTGATGCGGTCGCGCTACTCGGCCTTCGCCTGCGGGAAGATCGACTATCTGCAGGAGACGCTGCTGCCGGAGACCCGCGAGGACTTCGACCGCAAGGAGATCGAGACCTGGGCCGCCAACAGCCAGTGGACCGGCCTGGAAGTCCGTGCCACCGAAGCCGGCCGGGCGGAGGACGAGGAGGGCGTGGTCGAGTTCGTCGCCCACTTCACCATGAACGGCAAGCCGCAGAAGCACCACGAGACCAGCCGCTTCGCCAAGCGGGACGGCCGCTGGTACTATGTGGACGGCACGCTGGGCGCCCGCCCGCGCAGCGGCCCCAAGGTCGGCCGGAACGATCCCTGCACCTGCGGCAGCGGCAAGAAGTACAAGAAGTGCTGCGGGGCGGCCTGAAGGCGTGGTCCTGAGGGGGCGCGCTTGACCGGCAATCCGCCGATTCTCGCAGCAATTGCGATATTTTTGGTCGCCCGGTGACCTCCGGGCGGCCTTAGGCCGGGTTTTTGCCGAATCTTTCTTTCCGGCGCGCGCGATCTCAATTGAAAAGCGCGGCGGAACGGATCATCTTCGGGGGGCCATGTTCCGCCGGTTGGGGCATGGCCTATCACGACAGATGAGACCACGTATGTTCGACCGTCCGCAGCGCAACAGCTTCCGCGCTCCCGAGATCACCCAGCGCAACATCCGCGCCACCGTCAAGTGGTTCAACGCGACCAAGGGCTTCGGCTTTGTCACGCCCGAAGACGGTTCGCCGGATGCCTTCCTGCATTCCACGGTTCTGCAGTTCTGCGGACACGACAGCCTGCCCGAGGGTGCCACCATCACCTGTGACCTGTCCCGCGGCCCGAAGGGCCCGCAGGTCGCCACCATCCACGACGTCGACACCTCGACCGCCAGCGAGTCCCCGCGCCCGGCGGCGCGCGCTCCCCGCAGCGACAGCTACGGCGGCGGCTACGGCGGTGGCAGCAGCTACGGCGGCGGCGCCGGCGGCGCTGAGGAGACGGTCGACGGCACCGTGAAGTGGTTCAACGTGTCGAAGGGCTTCGGCTTCATCGCCCCGTCGACCGGCGGCAAGGACATCTTCGTCCACATCCGCGCTCTGGAGCGTTCGGGCCTGGACGTGCTCGCCGACGGCGAGCAGGTGCGGGTGACCGTCCGCCAGGGCGTCAAGGGTCCGGAAGCGCAGCGCGTCGAAGTGGTCTGACGTCGAACAGCCGGGTGTGAGGGGGCGGGGCGGACCCATCCCCGCACGCCCGGTCGCGGAAGCAGCACCATTCCCTTCACCGTCGCGATCCCCTCACAGGGTCTGAGACGGTGCGCGGGGCACAAAGAAGAAGCCCGCCGTTCCATTGGAGCGGCGGGCTTTTTTGTTCGGCGTCGTTGAAGGGGTTGATTACGGACGCCCGATCAGCGTGCCCATCAGGCGGGTGCGGATGGCGGCGACGGCGCAGTCCAGCGGACGGTCGGCATCGGGCTTCGACGGGGCGGCGGCCACGTCCGGGCACAGATCCTCGATCCGCCAAGCGCGCGGCGGCGGCGGCGGGGTGGCGTGCGGGTCGCAGGTCGCCGGGTCGGGATGCGTTTCCTCGCTGTTGTCGTTGGCCGGCTTGATCTCCAGGTTCGGCGACACGCCGAAGCAGTCGACCAGCCCGCCCGACGGGCGGAAGTAGCGCGCGGTGGTCAGGCGGATGCCGATGTCGCCGGACAGCGACGAGATCGTCTGCACCGAGCCCTTTCCGTAGCTGCGCGTGCCGAACAGCAGTGCCCGGCTGTGGTCCTGAAGGGCGCCCGCCACGATCTCCGACGCCGAGGCCGACCCGCTGTTGATCAGCATGACGATGGGCAGCCCGGCCAGCAGGTCGCCCGGCGTGCCGGTGTAGCGGCGATTCTCGTCCGGGTCTCGGCCGCGCACCGACACGATGTCCACCGCTTCCAGGAAGCGGTCGGCGACGTTGACTGCTTGATCGAGCAGGCCGCCGGGGTTGTTGCGCAGATCCAGCACCGCGCCGGCCAGCCGGCCATGCGCCTGCCGGCGCATCTCCTCCACCGCGTCGTCCAGAGCGTGGGACGTCTGCTGGTTGAAGGCGGCGATGCGGATGTAGGCGACGTCGCCCTCCAGCCGGTAGCGCACGGGCTGGATCTTCACGATGGCGCGTGTCAGCGACACGCGGAACGGCGCGTCGGGACCGCTGTTCCCGCTGTTGCCGCCGTTGCGCCGCATGGTCAGGGCGACCGAGGTGCCGACCGGGCCGCGCATGCGGGCCACCGCGTCACGCAGGTTCATGCCCTTGACCTGCGCCTCGTCGATGCGGGCGATCAGGTCGCCGGTGCGCAGGCCGGCGCGGGCGGCGGGGGAGCCGTCGATGGGGGACACGACGCGGATCAGGCCGCTGTCCTCGTCCATCGTCACCTCGATGCCCAGCCCGCCGAACTCGCCCTGGGTCTGCTCCCGCATGTAGCGGAAATGCTCCGAGTCGAGAAAGGCCGAGTAGGGGTCGAGGGAGGTCAGCATCGCGTCCAGAGCCGCCTCGGTCAGCGCCCGGTCGGTCGCCCCCGGCTCCTCCTTCTTCTTCTTCTGGAGGCCGGCGACGGCCTTTTCGACCAGCGCCTGCGGCGTGCCCGGCTTCACATGCTCGGCCAGCACGCGGCGCAGGACGTCGGAGAAGAGGAGATAGTTGCGGTCCGCCGGGGAGGGGAGGGAAGAGGTGCCCTTGGTCTTCGCAAATTCCTGCCGGTAATGATCCAGCGCGATGCTGGTGTCCGCGCGGGAGGCTGGCACCACCGCGCAGGCGGGTCCCATCGCCACCATCAGCAGCAACAGCGCCGCCAGCAGTTTCGCCATCCTGCGCCCCTCTTGACTGACCGGCCCGGCCGGCGGAATCAAAGCCATCAACGCGACTGCAAGCCTTATTGTACCAAGGGTTTTGCCTGCCGGACGCCCAAGGCCGGTGCATGTGTGCGTTTGTACGGCGGAACATGGCCTTCCGGCCGGTTCCGCCGGTCGTCCATTCGCAACCTAGCACGTTGACCGGGCAATCTCAAATCCTGCCCCCTGATGCCGCGGGACCCGTCGCCTCGCGCTGGATAGGATATATGTCTCCGCCCGTCGCGCCGCCACTCTCCGGGCGGGGGAGAGCGCCGGCGCGGGGATTCTACGCCTTAATAGGCACCTTTTCCGCTGAGCATCACGCCGACCGTGCGCAGCAGGATGCGGAAGTCGCCCCACAGGCTCCAACCCAGCAGGTAGGCGGTGTCCAGCTGGACGCGCCGGCCATAGTCGACGTCGTTGCGGCCGCTGACCTGCCACAGCCCGGTCAGGCCGGGACGGCAGCGCGTGTAGAAGGGGAAGCAGACGTGATAGCGCGCCACCTCCTCCTGCACGATGGGGCGCGGGCCGACCAGGCTCATGTCGCCGGTCAGGACGTTGAAGAGCTGCGGCAGTTCATCCAGGCTGGTGCGGCGCAGGAAGCGGCCGATCCAGGTAATGCGGGGATCGTTGCGCAGCTTGCGCGTGGCCTCCCACTCGGCGCGGGCCTCCGGGTCTGATTCGATCAGCTTCTCGAAGACCTCCGGCGCGTTGACCACCATGGAGCGGAATTTCAAGCAGGTGAAGTCACGGCCTTCCGTCCCGATGCGCCGGTGGCCGAACACCGCAGGGCCTCCGTCCAGCGTGATCAGAAGCCCGACGATCAGCATCAGCGGTCCGAAGAACAGAATCAGCCCGACCGCTCCCACGAGGTCGAAGGCGCGTTTCACCCGGTTGCGGTGCAGCGGTTCGGTGGCCGGCAAGCGCGCGACCAAGTCCGCGGCGGACGCCGTGCCGGCGAGCGTCGCCGGCTCCAGCGGTGCAGCACCCAACTGGATGGACTGCGGAATACCCATCGATCCCCCGTACTCACAATTCGGCTGGCGGAAACACGACCGCCTTCCGGGGGAGGCAACGCGCGAGGCGCGTCCGGGGTCCCCCGGCTGGTCCGATCCGCCGCAGTTCCATTGCGGTACGCCGGGTGGTGGGAATGGGGCCGACGGGGTGCCCCTTTCGGTGGAAGCGGAGGCTCAGCAGATGCGGGGAAGCTGCTCCCCGGACAGCCAGTCGACGATGCGCTTGCCGCCGAAGCGGGTCTCCATCTGCACGAAGCGATGGGAATCCTCGACCACCGCGCCGATGACGGCGGCCTCGGCGCCCAGCGGATGGGAGCGCATGGCCGCCAGCAGGCGGTCGGCGTCCTCCGCCGCGCAGATGGCGATCAGCTTGCCCTCGTTGGCGACATAGAGCGGGTCGAGCCCCAGCAGTTCGCAGGCCGCCGCGACCTCCGCCTTCAGCGGGATGGCGGCCTCGCGCAGCAGCATGCCGACTCCCGACTGGTGGGCGATCTCGTTCAGCGTCGTCGCCAGCCCGCCGCGGGTCGGGTCGCGCAGCACATGCACGTCCGGCACCGCCCCGACCATGCCGGCGACCAACCCGTGCAACGCCGCGCTGTCCGAGCGGATGTCGGTCTCGAAGCTGAGATTCTCGCGGGTGGACATGATGGCGACGCCGTGATCGCCCATGGTGCCGCTGACCAGGATCGCGTCGCCGGGCCGCGCCCGCTCGCCGGACGGGGCCACGCCGGGGGGCACCACGCCGATGCCGGTGGTGGTGATGAAGACGCCGTCGCCCTTGCCGCGCTCCACCACCTTGGTGTCGCCGGTCACGATGGACACGCCAGCCTCGCGCGCGGCCTGGGCCATGCTGTCGACCAGCCTCTTCAGGTCGGCCAGTGGGAAGCCTTCCTCCAGGATGAAGCCGGCGGTCAGGTAGAGCGGCACCGCCCCGGCCATGGCGACGTCGTTCACCGTCCCGTGCACGGCCAGCGATCCGATGTCGCCGCCGGGAAAGAACAGGGGCGAGACGACGAAGCCGTCGGTCGTCACCACCATGCGCCCGGCGGGCGGGTCGAAGGCCGCCTGATCGTTGCCCTGGTCGAGCAGGGGGTTGGCGAAGGCGGCGGCGAACAGTTCCCGCACCAGCTGGGCCATGGCCTTGCCGCCCGATCCGTGGCTCATGTCCACGGCGCCGCGGGCGAGGTCGAGCTTGCGCGTGAAGAGACGGCGGTCGGTCATGTCGGAGTCCTCAAAGTCAGGCGGCGTCCGAGGCGGGCGGCACGGTGCCGGTTTCGGCGAGCAGGACGAGCGTGCGCTCCGCCTCCTCCGGGTCGAGCCTGGATAGGGCGTAGCCGACATGGACGATCACATAGTCGCCGACCGTCACCCCCTCGACCAGAGCCAGGGAGCAGGCGACCTTCACCCCGCCCAGGCTGACGGTGGCGCGGTCGTCCTCCAGAAGCTCGATCACGCGGGCGGGAACGGCGAGGCACATCGGGGCGGTCCTTCCTGAAGCAAGCTCTGCATGGCGACCCAGGCCTGTCCCAGGCTGAGCCCGCCGTCGTTGGCCGGCGCTTGGCGCGGCAGCAGCGCGGCGACGCCGCGCGCCGCGAAGCCGGCGCTCAGCCCTTCCGCCAGGACGGCGTTCGTCAGGCAGCCGCCGGACAGGGCGATGCTGTCGAGGCCGCGCGCCGCCAACTCCGGCATGGCCCAATCGACCAGCGCCGCCACCAGGGTGCCATGGAACCGGTCGGCCCCCTCCTGCGCATTGATCTGCAACAAGCTTTCCAGCACGGGGCTGAGATCGAGCACGCCGCCGTCGATCCGCCAGCCGCCCTCCAGCACCGTGGGGCGGCGGACCAGCGATTCCAAGGCCATTGGCGCCTCCCCTTCGAATCCCGCGACCGCTCGCACGCCCAGCAGGCCGCAGGCGGCGTCGAACCAGCGCCCGCAGGAGCTGGTGGGCGGCGCGTTGACGCCGGCCTCGATCATCCGCCGCACGCCGTCCGCCGGGCCGCAGGCGGCGAAGCGCCCGGCGATCTCCGCGCCGCGCCCCATGCGGGCCAGCGCCGCCGCTCCCATCCGCCAGGGCTGGCGCGCCGCCACGTCACCGCCCGGCTGGGCCAGCGGCGCCAGATGGTCGAGGCGGGTGAAGCCGGCGCCGTCAACAAGGAGCATCTCCCCGCCCCAGGACCCACCGTCCTCTCCCAGTCCGAACCCGTCCAGCGCCAATCCGAGCGCCGGACCGTACATCCAGTGTTCGGCCAGCACCGCCGCGATGTGGGCGTGGTGATGCTGCACCGGCAGGGTCGGCAGGCCGAGCGATTCGGCCAAGCGCGTGCTCTGGAAATCGGGGTGGAGGTCGTGGGCGACGGCGACCGGCTCCACCGCCAGGATGCGGCGCAGATGGGCGATGCTCTCCTCCAGGAACGCCAGGGTCGCCGCGTTGTCGAGGTCGCCGTTGTGCTGGCTGAGGAAGGCTTCGTTGCCGCGGGTCAGGCAGACGGTGGCCTTCAGGTGCCCGCCGACCGCCAGCACCGGCGGTCCGGAGCGCGGCAGGCGGATCGGCGCCGGCACATGGCCGCGCCCCCGCCGCAGGAACGCCGGCGCGCCCGCCACCACCCGCATCACGCTGTCGTCGGCGCGGATCAGGATGTCGCGGTCATGGTCGACGATCAGGTCGGCGATGCCCTCCAGCCGTCGCCGGGCCTCGGCGTTGCCGATGGCGAGCGGCTCGCCGCCGAGGTTGGCGGAGGTCATGACCAGGGCGAGGTCCTGCGGCCGTTCCAGCCACGCCGTGCCGTCGGGGCGCCCGGCGGCCTCGTGGAACAGCAGATGATGGATCGGGGTGTAGGGCAGCATGATCCCCAGCCAGGCGAGGCCGGGGGCGATGGCGTCGGGAAGGGGCGGGGCGCCGTCCCGACGCCGCAACAGCACGATGGGCCGCGCCACCCCCTCCAGCAGTGTCCGCTCCGCCGCCCCGACCGCGACGAACCGATCCGCGGAGGCGGTGTTGGCGACCATCAGGGCGAAGGGCTTGCCGTTGCGCTGCTTGCGCGCGCGCAGCCGCTCCACCGCCGCCGCGTCGAACGCGTCGCAGGCGAGGTGGAAGCCGCCCAGGCCCTTGATGGCGACGATTCTTCCGCCGCGCAGTGCGGCCAGCACCTCCTCGATGGAGTGGGACAGACGTGGGCCGCAGGCCGGGCAGGCGGTCGGCTGGGCGTGGAAGCGGCGGTCTGCGGGGTCGGCGTATTCGGCGGCGCAGTCCGGGCAGAGGGGAAAGCCCGCCATGGCGGTCTGCGGCCGGTCGTAGGGCAGGGCGCGCGTGATGGTGAAGCGCGGTCCGCAATGGGTGCAGTTGAGAAACGGGTAACGGTAGCGCCGGTCCGCCGGGTCGAACAGCTCGGCCAGGCAGGCCGGACAGACGGCGGCGTCGGGGGCGACGCCGGTGGTCACGGCTCCGCGCTGCGAGGCCAGGATGGCGAAGCCCGCCTCGCCGGGCTGGGCGGGAATCGCGTCCGTCTCGATCGCGTCGATCCGCGCCAGCGGCGGGGCGTCTTCCGCGAGCGCCGTCAAAAAGCGCTCCAGAGCATCGCCCTGCACCTCCGCCAGCACCCCGGCCCCGTCGTTCAGCACCCAGCCGGTCAGGGCGAGGCGGTGCGCCAGCCCATGCAGGAAGGGCCGGAAGCCGACCCCCTGCACCTGCCCGCGGACCCGGAGGCGAAGCCGTTTCACCGCGCGGCGACCGCCACGCCCGCGCCGATCATCAACGTGCCGGCGCCATGGTTCAGCGCCTTCATGGCCCGTTCGCTGCGGAACAGATGACGGGCGCGCGACGCCGCCATGGCGTAGGTCAGCAGGACGGCGCTCAACACGCCCACCACGATGCCGGCCATCAGCACGGCGTCGGTGGCGGAGACGCGGGTCAGGTCCACGAAGGCGGGGAGAAAGGCCATGTAGAACAGGATGGTCTTCGGGTTGGAGAGGGTCAGGGCCAACCCGCTCGCAAAGCCCCGCAATTGTGCGCCTTCGGCCTCCGGCAGATGTCCACAGAGGGTGACGGGAGCGCGCCACGTGCGGATGCCCAGCCAAATCAGGTAACCGGCGGCGGCGAAGCGCAGCAGGGTGAACAACTCCTCGAAGGCGTGGGCGACGGCGGCCAGCCCACCAAGGGCGAGCGCCAGCAGCACGAGGTCTCCCACCACCATTCCGGCGAGGAAGCCCAGATTGCGCCGCCATCCCAGGGCGAGGGAGCGGGCGACCACGGCGAAGATGCCGGGTCCGGGGGTGGCCATGAAATACAAGCAGGCCCCGGCCATCAGAAGGAAATCGGCGGGGCTCATGCGCCGCGTCCCGCCACCGCCTTGGCGAGCCCCTCCGCGATCCAGCCGTACCAGTCCTCAAGCCCCTGGCCGGTGGTCGCGGATACCTCGATCACGCGCAGGTCGGGCTTGAGTTGCCGGGCGTAGGCGATCATGCGCGCCACGTCGAAGGTCAGGTGCGGCAGCAGGTCCACCTTGTTGACCAGGAGCAGGTCGGCGCCGGCGAACATCGCCGGGTATTTCAGGGGCTTGTCCTCCCCCTCCGTCACCGAGAGCACGACGACCTTGTGCGCCTCGCCAAGGTCGAAGCCGGCCGGGCAGACGAGGTTGCCGACATTCTCGATGAACAGCACGCTGCCCGTCTCCACCGGCAGGCGCCCCACCGCCTGGGTGACCATCTGGGCGTCGAGATGGCAGCCTTTGCCGGTGTTGACCTGAATGGCCGGCGTGCCGGTGGCGCGGATGCGGTCGGCGTCGAAGGAGGTCTGCTGATCGCCCTCGATCACCGCCATCGGAAAGCGGCCCTTCAGGTCGGTCAGCGTGCGGGTCAGGAGGGTCGTCTTGCCCGAACCGGGGCTGGACATCAGGTTCAGCACGAACACCGCCTTCGCCGCGAACAGCTGGCGGTTCACCGCGGCGAAGCTGTCGTTCTTGGCGAGGATGTCCTGTTCGATGGCGATCAGACGGGTCTGCGACAGGCCCGGCACCTCCGTCCCCGCCGGACCGCGGCCGAGGTCGATGGTCCCATGGTCATGCCCATGCCCATGCCCGTGGTCGTCGCCGTGGGTGTGCCGGTAGACCTTGCCGTCCGGGCCGACATGCTCGTGGCTGTGGTCGTGATGATGGTGGTGGTCATGATCATGATCGTGAGGATGGTCATGACCATGGTGGTGATGATGATGGCCGTGCGCGTGGCCGGCTTCGATTTTCGTTTCGCCTTCGGCGCAGCCGCAGACCGTGCACATCACTCCACCTCCAGTTCCTTGACGCGCATTTCCTCGCCGCCGGTCACCATCAGCTGGTGGCCGCCGCATTCCGGGCAGGGGGCCGACCGCTCGGGCAGCGGGACCGGCTTCTCGCAGGACAGGCAGAAGGCCTGACCGGGCGGGCGTTCGATGTCCAGCACGGCGCCTTCCGCGATGGTGCCGCGGCTGACCGCATCGAAGCCGAAGGCGATGGCTTCCGGTTCGACATGGGACAGGGTGCCGATGACCAGCCGCACCGTCTTCACCGTCGTGAATCCCTGGGCCGCGGCCTGATCGCGGATCACGTCGATGATGCCCTGGCTGAGCGCCAGCTCGTGCATGGGTTAGTCCTCGTCCTGAATCGTGATGGCCGGGGCCACGCAGGGGTCGAGCGCCCCCACCAGCAGGGCCGTGCGCTCGGCCAGCGCGCCGTCGGCCAAGGCGTCGGCCAAGCCCTGGGCCAGCGGTCCGTCCGCTGCGAAGTTCCATTCGGTCGGTGCTGCTATGCGGTAATCCGCGATGCGGCCATTCTCAAGCCGCAGCCAATGCGCGAGGCGACCGCGGGCCGTCTCGATGACACCGTTTCCTGCGCCGCGCCGCGTGGCGCCGGTGTTCGGAGCCGGTTCGGCGTCGTCGAGGCGGTCCGCCCAGGATGCCAAGCGCTCCGCCAGTCCCGCAAGTTCCACCAGCCGGGCGGCGGCGTGAGCGGCGAGACCGGAACCGTGCCGGGCCAGCAACGCGGCGACCAGCGGGTGCGTGGTCTGACGGGCCAGCGGGCCGGTGTGGGCCGGGGCGCCGTCCTGCCGGGGGGTCTCGGAAAACGCCGCGTCGGCGGACAGCCGCTCGCCGAACCATCCTGCCGGATGCGGTTCCAGTGCCGCCACGCCGCAGGCGCCGAAACCCGCCATGCCCGGCGCCAGCAGGTGGCGCATCAGCCGGGCCGCGGGCGTCGCACCGGCACCGGCCCAGCGCTCCAGCTCCGCCTTGTCGGTCGGGGCAGGGGAGGCGAAGACGGCGCGCTTCACCCCTTCGTGCAGGGCCGCGATGGCGGCGTTCAGGGCGGCGCGGTCGGGTCGCAGGGAACCGCCGCCGGGACGCAGCGCGTCGCGGGCCGGGTAGAGCGCGGGATGGATCGCCGCAGCCGCGGCGCGCAGGCCAGCCAACTCCTTCGGCTGCGGCGCTTCGCCGAGCTGTGCCGGCCAGTCCATCAGAACTTGCCACGCGTGGTTCGTCGCGGCTTCCGCTTCGGCCAGAAGGGTTCGCGCGGCGGCATGCGGTCGGGCGTCGATGCCGAGCGCATTCTCCAGAGCCGCCAGCGCGGCCAGCGACTGGGCGGTGCCGCACAGGCTGAACAGCAGCGGCATTAGGCGCATCGCTTCCTCGGGCGTGCGTCCGCACAGGGCGCGGGCGGCGGCGGGGCGGTGGACCTGCACCGACGCGGCGCGCACCCGGCCGGCGGCGGTCCGCAGCCGCACCGTCACGCCACCCTCCAGCCCGGCGCCCGTTCCGTTCATCGACGCGTTCTGCCGAACAGGGAACGGCGGGACAAAGCGGGCCTCATCGCGTCCGCGTCGCTTGCCGGCGGCGGCTCGGCCTGTTGCGTCGGTTGTTTCGGTTCCCGCATCAGATGGTCGAGCGCCAGGACGGCTGCGGCGCGGGTGTCCTCCTGATCGGTGAACACGTTCATGGCCGAGGCGAGCGGGATCACCGCCAAGGTTCCCAGAACGCCCACCCGCGCCGCGGTGAAGCGGTAGGCACCGGAGGGCAGGCCGATCTGCACCTTGTCGCCGTCGCGCCGATCCGCCCACAAAGCCGGATCGCGCGGGATCAGCACGGCGTTGAGGAACCAGGGGGCGATGACGCAGCCGATCCAGCCCGGCCCATGGGGGCGGAACCCCAGCGCCTCCACCGCCAGGGCGGCGTTGCAGATGGGAACGCCGGCCATGTCGCGCTCCGCGATCAGGCGGTAGCTGGCGGTCAAGGCGGCGACGCGCGCGTCCATGGGATCGGCGCCCGGCGGGGCCGCGACGGTGTAACCATGCTGCGGGCCGCCGCAACCCGGGCAGCGCCAATAGTCGGGCAGACCGCCGAAGGGGGTTCCCGGCGGCACCTCCCGTCCCGGATCGCCAACCGCGGGGTCGTAGACCGCGCCGCAGGAACCGCAGGCGGGACGAGCGTCGGCGGCGAAGCCCGCCTCGGGGCCGCCGGGGATCACGCGTTCTCCTTTCCCATGAGGTCGGCGAACAGATGGTCCACATTCTCCCCCTTGGCGGCCAGCAGGATGGCGTCGAGCGCGTGGTTCAGCGGCTCCACCTCGTCGACCTCCAGCGGGCGGACGGCGCGGTCGAGATGGACCAGCACCCAGCCGCCTTCCGGGACCTCCTCGATCAGCATGACGTTGACGCGCCGCTCCCCGCCGCGGCCGGTGCAGCGCGCGGTGAAGCCGTCGGTCTCCAGGACCTGCATCGGAATGCCGAGACACATGCGCGCGCCCTCACGCGGGGAAGCCAATTCGTCGGGATGCCGTCAATGCAACTGCGGCATCTTGACCGGGGGTTGAATCCGCACATTGATGTGCGTCAAACATGCGGTCCGACGTAATTTCATGGCGCTCCGCCATTTCCAATCGGAACGGTTCTGCTAAAGTGGCGACCGCTTCGCGTGCGATGGGGTAGGGGTCGGTCGTGCGCCGCTCAACGATACAGCAGGGGTTTTCACGGATGAAACGTTTCGCTTTCGCGTCGGCCACCGCGGCGGCGGCCCTGGCCGCGCTGCCCAACGCGGCGCTCGCCCACACCTTCGGCGCCCACGACGCCGGGCTCGTCCATGGCTTCCTGCACCCGGTCGGCGGTTGGGACCACCTGCTGGCCATGGTCGCCGTCGGCCTGTGGGCCGCCCAGCGCGGCTGCAAGGCCCTGTGGGCGCTGCCGGCGGCCTTCGTCGGCGCGATGATCGGCGGCGGCCTGCTGGGGCTGGCCGGCATCGACCTGCCGCAGGTCGAGCTTGGCATCGTCCTGTCCGTGGTCGCCCTGGGCGCCCTGATCGCCCTGCAGTCCCGCCTGCCGCTGCTGGCCTCCGCCGGTGTGGTCGCCCTGTTCGCCCTGTTCCACGGCCACGCCCACGGCGCCGAGATGCCGGAGGCGGCGCAGCCGCTGCTCTACGGCCTGGGCTTCGCCCTGTCCACCGCTCTGCTGCACGGCGCGGGCATCGGCGCCGCCCTGTCGCTGCGCCGTCTGGTCGAGGGCCGCAAGGGCGCCCTGGCGCTGCGCGGCACGGGTGCCGTGGTCGGTCTGGCCGGCGTGGCGCTGCTCGCGCTGGGCTGACCCGGGACGCCTCCCAGGAAACCCGATTCGGCATCGAAGGCTCGGCGGAGCGCTCCGCCGGGCCTTTTCCTTGTCCAGATCTTTGCGGATTCCGGTAAGGAATCCAGGTGTTTGGCAGTGTGTGCGCAGCACTCTTCCCCCGCGCGGCGCGGACGGCCATGCTGGGCGCCGACCGTCCTGAAGGGGAACCACGCCGATGACACCGCCGACTTTCGCCACCCTGCGCAACGCGCTGCTCGCCCTGGCCGTCGCTCTCCCCGTTGGCGCCGCCCTGGCCCCTGCGGCGCCGGCCCTGGCGGAGGTGCCGGGCCAGCAGCGCACCCAGGCCCCGGGCTTCTACCGCATGGCCATCGGCGATTTCGAGGTCACTGCGCTGTATGACGGCTTCATCGACCTCGACCGCAAGATCCTCAGCGGCGCCAGCGCCGACGACATCCAGAGCCTGCTTGCCCGGATGTTCCTGGCCGACACGCCGAGCGTCCAGACGGCGGTGAACGCCTATCTGGTGCACACCGGCACGAACCTCGTCCTGGTGGACACCGGGACGGCCAAGGCCTTCGGCCCGGCGCTGGGCTTCATCGCCGACAACATCCGCGCCGCCGGCTACAACCCGGAACAGGTCGACACGGTGCTGCTGACCCACCTGCACCCGGACCATGCCAACGGCCTGCTGCGTCCGGACGGCGCCATGCTGTTCCCCAACGCCATGGTCCATGTCGCCAAGGCCGACGCCGACTTCTGGCTGAGCGAGGAGGTGGCGGCCAAGGCCCCGGCGGACAGCCAGCCTTTCTTCGCCATGGCGCGCGCCGCGGTGGCCCCTTACGCCGCGGTGGGCAAGTTGAAGCCCTACCAGCCCGGCGATAGCCTCGTGCCGGGCGTGGAGTCGGTGGCGGCCTACGGCCACACGCCGGGGCACAGCGGTTACCTGTTCACGTCGGGGGAGCGCAGCATCCTGATGTGGGGCGACATCGTGCACAGCCACTCCGTGCAGTTCGCCCGTCCGGAGGTCGCCATCGAATTCGACGCCGACAAGGCGCAGGCCGTCGCGTCCCGCAAGAAGATCTTCGCCGATGCCGCGGCGCAGAAGCTGTGGGTGGCCGGCGCCCATCTGCCCTTCCCCGGCATCGGACACGTCCGCACCGAAGGCAAGGGCTACGCCTGGGTCCCGGTGGAGTTCGGCCCGATCCGCGCCGACCGCTGACGATCAGGTCCCGACTGGAAATGGCGCCGCCACGCTCAAGTCCGGGGCGTGGCGGTCACGCCGAGGCGGGCCAGTTCCTCGACGATCATCGTCACCATCCGCGGGATCACCGCCTCGATCTCCGCCGACATCATCAGGCCAGTGCCCAGCGCCATCGGCACGCAGCCGACCACCGTCACGCTCTCCGGCGCCTCGTCCTGCAGGCGCAGCGAGGCCAGCAGGTCGCTGAGGCCGAGCTGGTGCGGCGACAGCTTGCCCTTGAAATAGGCCGGAACCTCGTCGCCGCGCAGCACGGTCAGGCTGGCCGGCGGCGCGCCGGTCTTCACCGCGTCCACGGCGATCAGGTGCTTGTGGCTGGCGATCAGGTCCAGCATGTCCATGCCGCAGGTGCCGCCGTCCACCACGCTGACGTGGTCGGGCACGGTCCAGGCGGCGTCGAACGCCTCCATGGCGCGCACGCCCACCCCTTCGTCCATCAGGAGGATGTTGCCGAGGCCGAGGACGAGGATGGACATGGCGCGGGGACTCCGTTCGACGATTTTGAAACAGAAGGATGATGCGGGACCGGTGCCGCGTGCCGTGAACTGGATCAATTGACCCGGTATGCCGACGCGAAAAGCCCCTCCTCCTTGGGGAAGAGGGGCTTTCGGTTGGTCAGACGGCGGCGGTCAGACCACCTTCACCTGATAGTGCGACTTCGTTTCCGTGTCGGTCAGGTGCACGGCGCAGGCCAGGCACGGGTCGAAGCTGTGCAGGGTGCGGATGATCTCCAGCGGCTGGTCGGCCACCGCGACCGGGTTGTCGATCAGGGCCGCCTCGTAGGCCGAGATGTTCCCGTCCTCGTCGCGCGGGCCGGCGTTCCAGGTGGTCGGCACGACCGCCTGGTAGTTCTTGATCTTGCCGTTCTCGATCACGACCCAGTGCGAGAGCATGCCGCGCGGCGCCTCGTGGAAGCCGAAGCCGCGGATCTCGCCCTTCGGGAACACCGGCTTGTTGAAGGTCTTGGTGTCGCCCTTCGCGATGTTCTCCATCAGCAGCGTCCACTGGTTCTGCAACTCCTCGTGCAGGACCACGCAGCGCACCGCGCGGGCGGCGTGGCGGCCGATGGTGGAGTGCAGCGCGTCGACGCCCACCTTGCTGCCGAGATGGCCCGACACCGCGTCGAGCACCGCGTTGACCCAGAACTGCGTGCGTTGGTGACCCGAGGCATACATGCCCAGCACGTTGGCCAGCGGGCCGACCTGGGCGCGCTTGTCGTAGAAGGTCGGCGACTTGATCCAGCTGTACTTGCCGTCGTCCTGCCAGTCGGTGAAGTTCGGGATCGTCTCGCCGTCGTAGGGGTGCAGGGGACCCTTGCCGCCCTGGTACCAGGAATGCTTCACGCTCTCCTTCACGCCCTTCTCGAAATAGGGGTCGTGGAAGTCCTTGATCGGGGTGAACTTGGTGAGGTCGCCGCCGTCGATGTAGCCGGCGGGCAGGGCGAAGGTGGTGCCCTTGGTGTCCAGCGGCATGTCGGGGATGGACAGGTAGTTCACCACGCCGCGGCCATACTGCGTCCAGTCGGCGTAGAAGGCCCCGATGGCCGCCACGTCGGGGATGTAGACCTGGGTGATGAAGTCGCCCACCTCGTCGATCAGCTGCTTGATGTACATCAGCTTTTCGAGCGTCAGGGTGGACTGGCTGTCCATGTTGATCGGGTTGGTGACGCCGCCCACCGCCATGTTCTGGATGTGCGGGGTCTTGGAGCCGAGGATCGCCACCACCTTGTTCATGCGCCGCTGGTAGTCGAGCGCCTGGAGATAGTGGGACGCCGCCATCAGGTTGGCCTCCGGCGTCAGCTTCATCGCCGGATGGCCCCAGTAGCCCGAGCCGAAGATGCCGAGCTGGCCGGAGTTGATGAAGGCCTGCAGCTTCTTCTGGGCGGTGGCGAATTCCTGCGTGCTGTTCTTCGGCCAGCCGGAGATCGACTGGGCGAGCTTGGCGGTCGCCGCCGGGTCGGCCTTCAGCGCCGAGACGATGTCCACGAAGTCGAGCGCGGACAGGTGATAGAAATGGACGATGTGATCGTGGACGTTGTGGGCGCCCTGGATCATGTTGCGGATGTATTGGGCGTTGAGCGGCACCTCCAGCTTCAGCGCGTTCTCCACCGCGCGGACGGAGGTGATGGCGTGGACCGTGGTGCAGACGCCGCAGATGCGCTGGGCGAAGACCCAGGCGTCGCGCGGGTCCTTGCCTTGGAGGATCAGCTCGATGCCGCGCCACATCTGGCCCGACGCCCAGGCGTTGGTGACCTTGCCGCCGTCCACTTCACAATCGACCCGCAGGTGACCCTCGATGCGGGTGACCGGATCTACAACAACTCGCTGAGCCATAACGACAGTCTCCTAAACTCAGCCGTGCTCGGGATGGACGGCGTGCATGACGGGCAGCTTCTTCACGAAGAGGAGATACAGCGCGATCTCCAGCGCGAAGACGCCGACGGTGACCATGATTTCCTTGACCGAGGGGAAGTAGTGCCAAGGGCCGACCGCCGGCGTGAAGCCGATGAGATAGACGTTCAGGCGGTAGAGGATGCCCGCCGCCAGCAGGAGCGAGGCCGACAGGAACAGCGCCCGCGACCGCTTGCGGTTGGCCTTGGGGATCAGCAGCGCGAGGCCGGAGATCATCAGGACCATCTCCGCCACGAACCAGCCGGACTGCGGGCCGCCGAAGATCTGGCCGATCTGGCCGCGCACGATGAGGTCGACGAAGCGCAGGACGACGAACAGCGAGGCGACGACCAGCATCAGCCCCGCCAGCTTCGACAGCACCGGCGTCTCCATCGGGCGGCGGAAGTTCAGCGAGGCCATCACCGACTCCCACACCACGATGGCGAAGCCCATCAGGATGGCGGTCAGCAGGAAGAAGACCGGCAGCATCTGCGACTGCCACAGCGGCGACAGCTTGTGCCCGACGATGACCATCATGGTGCCGAGCGACGACTGGTGCATCGTCGGCAGCAGCACGCCCAGCGCGATGAAGACCCACAGCACCTTGTTCAGCTTGGCGCGCAGCCCCTCGATGCCGAAGCGCTCCAGGAAGGCCGGGGCGAACTCCACCACCAGCACCAGCGTGTAGGTCGCCACGCACAGGCCGACCTCCAGCATCACGGAGTTGGGCTGCGCGTACCACGGCAGCATCATGTGGTAGAAATTCCAGTAGCGGCCGAGGTCGACCAGCACCGCCAGACCGGCGAGGCCGTAGCCGAAGAGGCTCGCCAGCACCGCCGGACGGACCAGCGGGTGGTACTCGCCGCGGTTCAGGATGTAGCAGAGCAGCGCGATGACGTAGCCGGCGCAGCCGAAGGCCGAGCCGATCACCACGTCGATGGCCACCCAGATGCCCCAGGGATAGCCGTCGTTCAGGTTCGACGCAGCCCCCAGACCCTGTGTGTAGCGCTGGAACAGGATGACGCCGGCGACGGCGACCAGCGCGGCGCAGATCAGGAAGGGAAGGGTGAGGACCCGGCCGCCGAGCGCCTGATGCTCGTGTCCATGATGCTCATGAGCTTGCGAAGACATGGCGTGGCCCCCTCACTCGTCGGTGTGGTTCTTGGTGTTGCGGTGCGCCAGATAGGCGAGGCCGGCGAACACCGTGGCGGGGGCGATCATGCCCGCGTAGAGCGTGTGCTGGATGCCTTCCGACAGGGTCGGATAGCCGTTCTCCGGCACGTTGGTGGGCAGGTTCAGCTTGTCGAACGGCACGGCGGACACCGCGAGGCACTGGGTGCCGCCCAGCTCCTTCTCGCCGTAGATGTGCGTCTGGTAGGCCGCCTCGACGAGCTTCTCATGGCCGGCGCGCGGGCCGCCGACCTTGCCGGCGATGTCGCCGCGCGGGTAGTGCGCGTATTCGCCCACCTTCAGCGCGGTGCGGCGCTTGGCCTCCGCCTTGAGGTCCTCCGTGCGGCCGAACAGGGTTGCCCCGGTGGGGCAGACGTCTGCGCAGCCCGGAAGCTCGTTCTTGGCGAGCTGCTGCTTGCAGAGCTGGCACTTTTTGATTTCGCCGAAGGCGTCGTTGTAGTCGTACTTCGGCACGCCGAACGGGCAGGACAGCACGCAGTAGCGGCAGCCGATGCAGGCGCTCGGGTCGTGGTTGACGATGCCCGTCTTGGCGTCCTTGGTCATCGCCGACACCGGGCAGACCGACACGCAGGACGGATCGGCGCAGTGCAGGCACTGCCGCTTGATGAAGGCGAAGCCGTCCTCCGCCGCGTCCTTGGTGGCGCCGGTGCCGTGGCTGTAGGCCTTGATGACGTTCAGCGTCCTGGCCGACAGCTCCACCGGGCTGTCGTAGATCGGCCTGTCGCCGCCCCCCGCGTTCCAGCCCTGCTGGGCCGGGCCGACGTCGGGCGGCATGTGGTTGACCTCCTTGCAGGCGGTCACGCAGGCCTTGCAGCCGATGCACAGCGTGCTGTCGTAGAGCAGGCCGACCGCGTCGGGCGGCAGCGGCTTGGGTGGGCGGACCAGCGCGTTGGCCTCCGGCGGGGCGGCGACCACGGTGGTGCAGGCCGCGGCGGCGGCGGCCGCACTGCCCTTGACCGCGTTCCGCAGGAAGCCGCGCCGTGAGACCGATGTCTTGCTTTTCGACATCATGTTTTTCGACATGGCGTCACCTCACTCGGCGGCGGTGGAGGAGGATTCGGTCTTCGCGTCCTGCTTGCCGAGCCGGCTGGAGATAACGGCGCCGGCGCCGACCGCCGCGCCGGCGATGCCGGCGACCACCGCCGCGGCCCCGGCCGACATGCCCTCGCCCTTGTCCACGGCGACCGCCGGGTAGCTGTTGGGCGGCGCCACCGACTTCAGCGAGGCCAGCTCATGGATGCCCTTGGTGAAGCCGACGCCCTTCTCGGTGCAGCCGAAGCAGGGATGGCCGGTGCCCACCGGCCAGGTGCCCTGGCCGACATCGTTGAAGCCGATGGACGGACAGTTCGCGTAGGTCTCCGGCCCCTTGCAGCCGAGCTTGTAGAGACAGTAGCCCTGGCGGTGGCCGTAGTCGCCGAACTCCATGGCGAAGCGCCCGGCGTCGAAATGCGGGCGGCGCTCGCAGTTCTCGTGGATCAGGCGGCCGTAGGCGAACTTCGGGCGCATCTTGTCGTCCAGCTCCGGCAGCTTGCCGAAGGCGACGAAATGCAGGACCAGCGACAGGAAATTGTAAGGGTTCGGCGGGCAGCCGGGGACGGAGACGACCGGCTTGTCCTTGATGATCTCGTTCAGGCCGACGGCGCCCGTGGGGTTGACGCCGGTCGACGGCCAGCCGCCCCAGGAGGAGCAGGAGCCCATGGAGATGACCGCGGCCGCACCCTTGGCGCATTCCAGCACGGCGTCCTTGTAGGTCTTGCCGGCAACCTTGCAGTAGACGCCCCCGTCCTTCGTCGGGATGGAGCCGTCTGTGACCATCAGGTACTTGCCCCAATTGTCCTTCATCGCCTGCTGCTTCCAGTTCTCGGCCTGGTGGCCGGAGCCGGTCATCAGCGTCTCGTTGTAGTCGAGCGAGATGGTGTCGAGGATCAGCGTCTCGAGCGACGGGTGGTGGGTGCGCAGCAGCGATTCGGTGCAGCCGGTGCAGGCCTGGCCCGACAGCCAGATCACCGTCGGGCGCGGCGCGGCCACGGCGGCGTTGGCGATCTTCACGCCGAAGGCGGGGGACAGCCCCAGCGTGGCGGCCACGCCCGTGCAGTAGGTCAGGAATTCCCGGCGGGACAGGCCGGCCAGCGCACCCTCATACTCGTCGAGATCGCCGATGTGCTCGGCGTCGAGATCCACATGTCCGTCGGGCATGACTTTCCCCCAAAGACCCTTTTGCATTGATCCGCTGGCCGCCCGGTGGCCGGACGCCGGATGCGCAGCACGCCACGGCGCGTCCTGGGGAACCCGAGGCGGGAAACCCAAGGCGCGGCGTAATCCCTATCGATTATAGGGGTATTTGGGCGCGAAACGCTCGCCGGCATTGCACCAGTTTCGATGCGGGCGCGGCATTGATCTACATCAAATGGGGTATGAAGCGGGTAAGCTTCGAACGCCGGGGGCGCATCAGTGGAAAGGATGCGTCGGGAAAAGCCACCTCCCCGGCATGAAATCCGGGGAGGAGTGGGGAGGAGGGTCAGACCGCCTTCATCTGCCGGGTGAAGTCGTCCACGTCGCTCTGCAGGGTGCGCGCGTGGACCGACAGGCCCTTGGCGGCGCTCAGCAGGCCGCCGGCGGCCTCGCCGGTGTGGTCGGCCGACTGCGACACGCCGGAGATGGTCGAGGAAACCTCCTGCGTGCCGATGGCGGCCTCCTGCACGTTGCGGGCGATTTCCTGGGTGGCGGAGCCCTGCTGCTCCACCGCGGCGGCGACGTTGGTGCTGATGTCGCTGATCCGCTCGATGGTGCCGACGATGCCGCTGATCGCGCCGACCGCCTGCTGGGTCTCGTTCTGGATGGCGACGATCTGGGCGGAGATCTCCTCGGTGGCGCGGGCGGTCTGGTTGGCGAGGCTCTTGACCTCCTGGGCCACCACGGCGAAGCCCTTGCCCGCCTCGCCGGCGCGCGCCGCCTCGATGGTGGCGTTGAGCGCCAGCAGGTTGGTCTGGCTGGCGATCTCGGTGATGAGGTTGACCACCGCGCCGATCTTCTCCGCCGCCTGGGCGAGGCCCTGGATGGTGCTGTTGGTGCGCTGGGCCTCCCGCTCGGCCTCGCTGGCGATGCGCGCGGCCTCGCCGAGGCGCTGGCTGATCGAGCCGATGGAGGTGGACAGCTCCTCGGTCGCCGCCGCCACGGTCTGGACGTTGCCGGTGGCCTGTTCCGCCGCCGCGGCGACGGTCGAGCTGCGGCGCGAGGCGTCGGCGGCGGAGTGGGTCAGCGATTCGGCGCTGCTGCGGATGCTGTCGGCCTCCCCGTTCAGGGTGCGGCACAGACCCTCGATCTTCTGGGCGAAGCCGTGGGTCAGGGCCTCCAGCCGCTCCTGGCGCTGGCGGCGCACGTCGATCTCGCGGCGCTCCTGCTCGGCCAGATCATTGGCGCGGCGCAGCCCGTCGCGGAAGACCAGCACGGCCTCCGCCATGTCGCCGACCTCGTCGCCCTGGCCGGTGCCGGGCACCTCGGCTGCGGTGTTGCCGGCGGCGATGGTCTTCATCGCCGCGGTCATGCGGGCGATGGGGCGCGCGATCATGTCGCGGGCGACCAGAACGGCCAGCAGGATGCCGAAGAGCACGCCGCCGACGCCGATGGCGAGCATCAGGGTGGTCCAGTGGTTCCGGGCCGACACCAACTCGTCGTGCAGGCGGTCGATCATGCCGTCCTGGTCGGCGCTGAGCGCCTGGATCGCGGCGTTGAGCGCCTGGCGGTTGCTGCGGTTGGCGTCGTTGTCGCCATAGGCCCGGGCGTCCGCCGGGCTCTTCTCGCGGGCGAGGCGCACCGTTTCGGTGCGGAAGCGGATGAACTCCTCGGCCTTCGCGGCCACCGGGGCCAGCGCGGCCTGCCCTTCCGCCGGGGTGAGGCGCTTCAGGGTGCCGAGCCGTTCGCCGAGGGTGTTCAGATTGTCCAGCAGGGGTTTGCCGAACTTGTCCACCTCGGCCCGGTCACGGCCCATGTAGACGCCGCGCGAATCCATCACGACGGCCAGGACGAGGCCGTTGAGCTGCTCGCCCAGCACCTGCCGGTCCGACGCGCGTTCGATGGCCTCCGATTTGCCGGCCAGATCATGCATGGCGGCCAGCCCCATCAGGCCGGTCGCCGCGGCCACCGCCGCCTGCAGCCCCACGAGAAGATAGACCTTCGGCCCGATCTTTAGGTTCTTAAACGCTTTCAACATGCTGGACGTCCCCATTGCGGCGGTCTTGGGCCGCCTCTGTGCATGACGATATTGAGATACCTATTGGTTTCCGAAGCGTTAAATCGTTCTATGACACGTTGCCGCGTCACCATTGAGTCGGAACTAGACGAAGCGCACATTGTTTTTCGGGCGAACAAAAATTTTCAGGAATAGTGAAAGTCCGGGCGTGTTTGTCTTCATATGGGCGCAACGCTTCGGACCGGGCGGGTGGATCATGAAGCCCATCGCAGCCATCATCGGAACGCTCACGCAATCTTCCGTTGCCGTCCTTCTTCTGGCGCTGACGGCTTGCGGAGACAACGGCTTGTCCGAGGCGGGCAACTACGGCGTCGGCTATGGCGGAGGCGGACCGGTCTACACGCTGGGCGGTGGTCTCCCGGCTTACCGGTTGGAGCCGCGCACCTATTGGAACTATTCGGACTACCGTGGCACCGCAGCGGTGATCGGACTGGCGAGTCGTCCGGGCGACTGACCGCGCGATCGGCGTTATGGAATATCCGATTGAAGGGCTCCGCCCGGCCATTTACCTAAAGAGGAGGTGGAACGGGCAGGACGAGGCAGAGCGATGGCGGTCACCCGGGATGAATTGAAGACGCGCATCGGCCAGGCTCTGGGCGAGACGAAGGCCGATCTGGTCATCAAGAACACCCGTTTCCTCAACGTCGTCACCGGCGAGACCGCCGCGGGCGACATCGCCCTGTGCGGCGACCGGATCGTCGGCACCTACGAGTCCTACGACGGGGTGGAGGAGATCGACGGGTCCGGGTTGACCGTCGTACCGGGCTTCATCGACACCCATGTCCATTGCGAATCCACCTGCGTCACGCCGATGGAGTTCGACCGCTGCGTCCTGCCGCGCGGCACCACCACGGCCATCTGCGACCCGCACGAGATCTGCAACGTGCTGGGCGAGAAGGGGCTTCGCTACTTCCTCGACTGCGCCGAGGGGACGGTGCTGGACCTGCGGGTGCAGCTCTCCTCCTGCGTGCCGGCGACGGAGCTGGAAACCTCCGGCGCGCGGCTGGAGGCGGCGGACCTGCTGCGCCACAAGGACCATCCGAAGGTGCTGGGGCTGGCGGAGTTCATGAACTTCCCCGGCGTCTTCCACAAGGTGGACGGGGTGCTCGACAAGCTGGCCGCCTTCGACGGGCGCCACATCGACGGCCACGCTCCGCTTCTCAGCGGGCGGGAGCTGAACGCCTATCTGTCCTGCGGCATCCGCAACTGCCACGAGACGACCAGCGCGCCGGAGGCGATGGAGAAGCTGCGCAAGGGCATGCAGGTGCTGATTCGCGACGGGTCGGTGTCGAAGGACGTGCACGCCCTGGCCCCGGTGATCCAGCCGGAAACCTCGCCCTTCCTCGGCTTCTGCACCGACGACCGCAACCCCCTCGACATCGCCGAGGAGGGACACATGGACCACCTGATCCGCAGCGCGATCCGGCTCGGCGCCCCCCTGGCCCATGTCTACCGCGCGGCCACATGGTCGGCGGCGCGCGGCTTCGGCCTGTTCGACCGCGGCCTGATCGCGCCGGGGCAGCGCGCCGACCTCGTCCTGCTGGACGATCTGGAGGAGTGCGCGGTCAACCGGGTCATCCGCAACGGGCGGGTGGTGACGCCGGAAATCTTCGCCGGCCGTCCGGCGGTCAGCCCGGTGGGGCTGCGCTCGGTCAAGCTCCAGCCCGTGACGGCGGAGGATTTCGCGGTGCCCGCCCGCGGCTCCGTCCAGTCGGTGATCGGCGTTCTGCCCGGCAAGATCATCACCGCCCATCTGCGGCTGGAGGTGCCGGCCAAGGACGGCAGGCTGGTGGCCGATCCCGACCGCGACATCCTGAAGATCTGCGTCTTCGCCCGCCATGGGACCAACCAGAATGTCGGGCGCGGTTTCACCAGCGGCTTCCACATCCGCGAGGGCGCGCTGGCCTCCTCGGTCGGGCACGACAGCCACAACATCTGCGTGGTCGGCGCGTCTGACGAGGACATGGCCATCGCCGTCAACCGCCTGATCGAGCTTCAGGGCGGCTTCGTCGCGGTTCGCAATGGCAAGGTGGTGGGCGAGCTGGCGCTGCCTCTGGCCGGGCTGATGAGCCTGGAGCCCTTCGAGACGGTCGAGCGCCACCTGCGCAGCCTGCGCGCCTCGGTGAAGGAGATGGGCTGCCCGCTGGCCGAGCCCTTCCTGCAACTGGCGTTCCTGCCGCTGCCGGTGATCCCGCATCTGAAGATCACCGACCGCGGGCTGGTCGACGTCGACAAATTCGCGCTGGTGGAGGCGTGACCTCGGCAATTCCTGCCGGACGGGGTGCGGATCTTGCCGGCCCCTCCGGCAGGGGGTTCGGCTCAACCCGTTGAAACTCATGAAAAGCCACTTGGCCCGCCGTCTGCAAGGGGCGGCCCGACGAACGCGAAGAATGCCGGTCGGAGGGACGTGCCATGGTTGGAATGAGCGACATCAGCAGCTTGGCGCAGAGCCTTCAGACGTCCATCGACGCGGCGATGAAGCGCGTCCAGGAACAGGCCAAGCAGGCGACCGACGCCAAGCCCAGCGGCAAGGTCCAGGAATATGAGCAGACCGTCCGCAAGTCCGCTCTGAACGCCGCGCCCTTCGCCACCAACGTCGGCACGCTGATCAAGGACACCAGCCGCCTCAACGTGCTCAGCACGCTGTCCGCCAACGATCCGGCGGACTTCTACAAATTCAACCTGGCGACGCCCGGCGAGGTCGCCCTCGGCCGCGTCGGAGACACGGGCGTGCGCGTCCAGTTGATGGACAAGCAGGGCAAGATCGTCGCCGACAGCAACAGCGAGGCCGGCTCCACCTACGACACCTACAAGAAGTTCGAGGCGGGCACGCTGTCGCTCGACCGCGGCGACTACACGCTGCGCGTCTCCCGCGACAAGGGTGTGGCGGCCAAGGAGGAGAAGAATTACGGCCTCCAGCTCCGCATGGGCGACTACAGCAAGGACTACGACACCATCGCCAAGCAGCCGGCCAAGGGCGACAACCCGCTCCAGCAGACGCCGCAGCTTCAGCGCCTGACCTCGCTGCTGATGGGTGGTGGCACGACCAGTTCCGGCGCGCTGGGCATCCTGACCGGAGGAAGCGGCGGCAGCAGTGGGCGCGGGTCTCTGCTGAACGGGCTTTTCTGAGGCGCCAGAACCTCCTCGCCATCCGCCTGTAGACGCGGCCGATCCGTCGAGGCGACGTCAGGCCGCGAGGCGCAGCGACGCGGCGCCGAGCACGATGACCGCGCCGGAGGCCAGACGCACCGGACCGACCCGCTCCTTGAGCACCAGAGCGGCCAGCGCCATCGCGAACAGGATCGAGGTCTCGCGCAGCGCCGCCACCACGGCGATCGGCGCCAGGGTCATCGCCCAGAGCGCGAGCCCGTAGGAGGCGATGCTGGCCGCCCCGCCGGCCAGCGCCACCATCCAGCGCCGGCGGGCGTGGCTGAGGAAGCCCCGCGCGTCGCGCAGCAGCGCCCCGCCCACCATGGGCACGCTCAACAGCAGGAATCCCCACAGCGTGTAGCCGGCCGCCGAACCGGACAGCCGCACGCCGATGCCGTCCACCACCGTGTAGGCGGCGATCACCAGGGCGTTGGCGAGCGCGCAGGCGGTGCCCCGCCACGATCCCGACGGGGCCGAGCGCCGCCCCAACAGGGTCAGCCCAAGGATTCCGCCGCAGACCAGCAGCGTTCCCATCCAGGCGCCGGCGGACAGCCCCTCGCCCAGCAGCAGGCCGCTGCACAGCGCCACGAGCAGCGGGGGCGTGCCGCGCATCAGCGGATAGGCGTGGCTCATCGCCCCGTTGCGATAGGCGGCGGTGAGCAGCCGGTAATAGGCGACGTGCAGCACCGCCGTCACGCCCAGACAAGGCGCGCTGGCGAGCGCCGGCGCCGGAACGACGGGAAGCATCAGCAGGGCGATCAAGGCGGACCCGGCGACCACCAGGACCGCGTCGGACGCGCTGCCGCCGCCGGCCTTCAGCGCGGTGTTCCAGCCGGCATGGAGAAGGGCGCCGGCCAGGACGGCGAGAAGGGCTTCGGTGGGCAAGGCGGGAACCGTTCGGATGGATGGACGATGCGGGAGGAGGGACGCCTGCTGCCGGCCGGATGGCAGGATACACGCACAGGTCCGGCGTCGGACAGTTTGATTGCCCGGCCCGATTGCCCGAGGGCCCTCTTTGCGCTAAGCGTTCACCATGTCGACCGAAAGCCTCCCGACCCAGAGTCTGCCGTCCGCCGCGGCGTCAGCCCCGGCCGCCGTCCGCCGCGCCACCGCCATCGGTGGTCTGGCCATCCTGATGTGGTCCACGCTGGCGCTGCTGACAGCGCTGTCGGGAACCATTCCGCCGTTCCAACTCGTCGCGATGTCCTTCGGCGTCGCCTTCATCATCGGGACGGCGGCGGGGGCCGCGCGGGGCAAGGACGTGATCGGCGTGCTGCGCCAGCCCTGGCGGGTCTGGCTGCTCGGCGTCGCCGGGTTGTTCGGCTACCATTTCTTCTATTTCCTGGCCTTCCGCCTCGCCCCCGGTGCGGCGGTCGAGGTCAATCTGCTGAACTATCTTTGGCCGCTGCTGATCGTCCTGTTCTCCGCCCTGCTGCCGGGGGAACGGTTGAAACGCGGTCATGTGCTGGGCGCGCTGTGCGGGCTGGCCGGGACGGTGCTGATCGTGACGGGAGGCGCGCGAGGCCTGTCGCTCGACGCCGGGGACACGCCGGGTTACCTGTCGGCCATGGCCGCCGCGGTGCTCTGGGCCTCCTATTCGGTGCTGTCGCGCCGCTTCGGCGATGTCCCGACCGAGGCGGTCGGCGGCTTCTGTCTCGCCACGGCGGTGCTGGCCGGGCTGTCGCACCTGCTGTTCGAGACGACGGTGGCGCCGTCCGGCGGCGAATGGCTGGCGGTGCTCGCCATGGGGATCGGGCCGGTCGGCGCGGCCTTCTTCGTGTGGGACCATGGGGTGAAGCGCGGCGACATCCGGGCGCTGGGCGTGCTGTCCTACGCCACGCCGCTGACCTCCACGCTGCTGCTGATCCTGTTCGGGCAGGCGGCGGGGGGCTGGACCGTGTGGGCGGCCTGCGCCCTGATCATGGGCGGCGCCATCCTGGCGAGCCGCGACGTTCTGCGCGGCGACCGGTAGGGCGCTGAGCAGGGGGTCGATGGGGGAGGCGATGCTCTCCCCCGCAGGAGGCTGAAGGGACGAGTTGAAGGCCGCCTCAACCGTTTCCAAGCGACCCTATTGCCCCGGCTGCCATCCTTCCGGCGCCATTTCAAAGCCGGCGAAATCGAAGGCCGGGGACACGGTGCAGCCCACCAGAACCCAACCCTCCATGGGTTGCGCCGCCTGCCATGCATGCGCCGGAACGACCCCCTGCGGGCGCTGGCCACCCGCGAGGTCCATTCCGAGGATCATCCGCTCCACCGACCGCCCATCGGTGGAGATGGACAGCTCCAGCGGCCCCCCGGCGTGCCAGTGCCACATCTCGACCGCGTCCACCCGGTGCCAGTGCGAGCGCTCCCCGGCCTGCAGCAGGTAATAGATGCCGGTCATCACGCCGCGCCCGCCGCTTGGCGGGGCGTCCCGGTAGGTCTCCACGTAATGGCCGCCTTCCGGGTGGGGCTGCATGCCCAGCGTCGCGATGATGCGCTCGGGGGTCAGCGGCTCCATGGCGTCGCCCTCCGTCACGCCGGCGGCGGTGCGGTGCGGCGGAAGCTGTCGAGGTCGGAGGCCGAGGCGAACCACGCCGCCAGCTCCGGACGGCCCGCCCGCCAGTCCTCGTGCCCGAAGCGGAAGTCGAGGTAGCCGAGCGCAACCAGGATGGACAACGTGCCGATGGTCAGCGTGCCGTCCAGCCCCGCAGCCTCCGCCTCCAGCACGTCGAGCGCACGGGCCACGGCGCGGCGCTGGCGGTCCGCCCAGGACTCGGAGCGCTCGCCGTCCGGCCGCTGAAGCTCCAGGCGGCGCAGGATGGCGGCGTCGCAGATGCCGTCCGCCAGGGCCTGCTGGCGCAGCGCCGTCCAGCGCGCCGGGCCGGCGGCCGGGAACAGGCGCGGGCCATCGTGCAGCGAGTCCAGATACTCGGCGATCACCGGGCTGTCGTAGAGCGCCGAGCCGTCCTTCAGGATCAGGGCCGGCACCTTGCCCAGCGGGTTGTCCGCCGGCAGGTCGGTGTCCGGCGCCCAGGCGTTGGTCGCTTGCTTCTCGACCGCCGAGTCCAGCCCGCATTCGATGAGGACCATCGCGACCTTGCGGACATAGGGCGAGGTCGGGCTCCAGCGCAGCTTCATCAAAATCTCTCCTCCCGTTCGATGGCCGTCAGGGTAATGCGGCGGCGCCGATTTTCAAAAGCGATCCTTGCGGCCGCGGATCTCGGCGAACACCGCCACAGGGTCGGCCCCGGCCATGCCGAGGGCGGCCTGGACCTCCGGCACGTCGGCGCGCAGGAAGGGATTGGTCGCCTTCTCGACGCCCAGCGTGGAGGGGATGGTCGGCTCCCCGCGCTCGCGCTGCGCGGCGATCTCCGCCGCGCGGGCCTTCAGGGCGGCGTTGTCCGGCTCCACCGTCACGGCGAAGCGGGCGTTGGACAGGGTGTATTCGTGGCCGCAATAGACGCGCGTGTCGTCCGGCAGGCCGCGCAGCTTGACCAGCGAGGCCCACATCTGGGCGGGCGTGCCCTCGAACAGCCGCCCGCAGCCGAGCGCGAACAGCGTGTCGCCGCTGAACAGCGCCTTGGCCTCGGGAAACCAGAAGGCGATGTGGCCGGAGGTGTGTCCGGGGACGAAAAACACCTGTGCGGTGTGCGATCCGAACGAAATGGTCTCGCCTTCGCCCAGACACGTCTCCATATCGGGAATGCGGGCGACGTCGGCGCGCGGGCCGATCACGTCGGCGCCGGTGCGCGCCTTCAGCGCGTGGTTGCCGCCGATGTGGTCGTTGTGATGGTGGGTGTTGAAGATGTGCGTCAGCGTCCAGTTGCGCCGGTCCAATTCCGCCAGCACGGGCTGAGCGTCGCCCGGATCGACGACACCCACGGCGCCGCTGGTCGGGTCGCGCAGGAGGTAGATGTAGTTGTCGGCGAACGCTGGAATAAGGTGGATGTCCATAGGCTTGGGCCTCTCCCGCATGAATGGACGTTTGATCGAAACGTGATAGCCTGGGATGACCATGTACACCGATATCGTCGATCTTCGTGAATTCTACGAGTCCGGGCTTGGTCAGGCGGCGCGGCGGATGATCCGCCGGCGCATCCGCACCATCTGGCCCGACCTGCGCGGCCAGATCGTTCTGGGGGTCGGCTACACGACGCCGTACCTGCAACCCTTCCGCGACGAGGCGGAGCGGGTGTTCTCCATCATGCCGGCGACCCAGGGCGTGACCTTCTGGCCGCCGGGCGGGCCGGGGCTGGTGGCGCTGGGCGACGAGGCGGATCTGCCGCTGGCCGATATGTCGGTCGACCGCGTGCTGCTCGTCCACGGGCTGGAGGGGACGGAGCAGCTCCTGGCTCTTATATACATCTGACGCCGCCGACCA
>NZ_WHOR01000249.1:0-8744 GCF_013340925.1 Azospirillum formosense | reverse complement strand
TTGTCTGTTCTTTTGTTTTATAAATGTGAGGCAGCCACGCGACACCGCCACGGAGTAGAGCGCGGGAAGCGTAAGATGAGTATAGGAGACAGCCCGGGAAGCCCGCGAAACGGCCCGAGCTTAAGTCCATGCTGCCGCCCCGCCCCCCATCGGCCGCCCCCCAGCGCCCAGCCGCCGCAACGCGCCCGGCGCCGCAGCCTGTCAAGCCGGCGCTCAAGACCGCGTCCATCCCGCCCGCCACGGCACCGTCGTCCGGCGTGCTGACGCCGCCGGCGTTGGCCGCTGTTCCGGACGGGCGCTACACCGTGCAGGTCGGGTCCTTCCAGCAGGCCGACAACGCCGAAGGGCTGGTCCGCCGCCTGCGCGGTCTCGGCTTCAACGCCTACGCGCTGGACTGGACCGACGCCGAGCAGCGGTCCTGGCACGTCGTCCGCGTCGGCGGCTATGCCGACACCGCCGCCGCCCGTCAGGCCGCCGCGTCGCTGAAGGGCAAGGTGGAAGCTCAGCCCATCGTCGTCTCGACGCGCTGACCGCAGGCAACGGCGCCACCGCGACAAACTGTCGCTCCCCTCTATTCCGCTTCTTTCCTTTGGAAAAGCCCGTCCGCAATTTCGGCATTGCGGGCGGGCTTCGTCTTGATCTGTCCTTCTCCTTGCCGCTAACATGGGATTGAACAGGCACGCATATTAGAACAAGCGCAGCCGCAAGAAGCCGGCGCATCAGACCGGCGAACCGGAGGAAACCCTGGTATGAAGCCGACGATCCTGGTCGCCGACGATGAGCCCAGCATCGTCCTCTCCCTGCAGGTCCTGTTGCAGAAGGCGGGCTTTGCCGTGCGCATCGCCCGCAATGGCGAGGAAGCCCTTGAATCGGTTGCGGAAAGCACACCCGACCTGATCCTGCTGGACGCCATGATGCCGCGGCGCGACGGGTTCGACGTCTGCCAGTCGCTGCGCGCCAACCCCGCCTACCAGTCGCTGCCCATCATCATGCTGACGGCCAAGAGCCGCGACGTGGAGCGGCAGAAGGGCATGGCGCTGGGCGCCACCGACTACATCACCAAGCCCTTCTCGACCCGCGACCTCGTCACCACCGTCCGCAAGTACCTGACCTCCGAGAGCAACCGGGACAGCGCGCCGGGCGGAACCGCGGAGCCTCAGCCATGAGCGCCCCGGCGACCGCCGGAAGTACCGGAACCGCCGCTCCGGCAACCACCCCGGCGGAACCGCGCCGGATCGTCCCCCTGGCCTTCCGCGCCGCCGGCGTCGGCCTGCCCCTGCTGTCGGTGGGGGCCGCGGTCGGCTTCAGCGCGAACAACGACCCGAACGCCTTCGTCACCTACGCCGTCACCATGACCGCCGCCGTCACCGCCGCGGTCTGGGGCCTGTGGGGGCTGGTCGATCGGCGCCTGCTCCGCGCCTCGGAAACGCTGAGCCGCGAGGCCGGACTGATCGCCCATGGCACGGCCGACGGCAAGACCGGCGCGCGCATCCCGCTGGCCCGCTACGGCGACCTCGCCCCGGTGGCCAAGGCGGTCAACGAGCTGTCGGACAAGCTGGCCGCCGCCCGCCGCGACACCGCCCGCGCCGTCGCGGAGTCGACCGCCAAGACGGAGGAGCAGAAGACGCGCCTGGCCGCCGTCCTGCGCGACCTGCACGAAGGCGTCCTGGTCTGCAACCTGAAGCACCAGATCCTTCTCTACAACCAGACGGCGCTCGACATCCTGCATCTGGCCGGCGACCTCGGGCTGGGCCGCTCACTGCTGCATTTCGTGGTGGCGGAGCCGGTCATCCACACGCTGGAGCGTCTGACGCTCCGCGTGCGCGAGGGGCGGCACGTCAACCACGAGCACGGCACCACCGCCCAGTTCGTCGGCGCCACCACCGACGGGCGCATCCTGCTGGCCGGGCGGATGAGCGCCATCCTGCAGGACCCGCCGGACGGGTCCGACGAGCCGCCGACCATCACGGGCTACGTCATCACCCTGTCCGACGCGACCAGCGAACTGGCCGCGCTCGGCCAGCGCGACGCCCTGCTGCGCGAGGCGACGGAAGGCTTCTGCGCCCCCATCGCCAACCTGCGCGCCGTGCTGGAGACGCTGGACGACACGCCGGAGCTGGGACCGGAGGAGCGCGCCGCCTTCCAGGCCGCTCTGATGGAGTCCTCCAACGCCCTGTCGGAGCGGCTGGCCCGCGTCACCAACGAATACCGCAGCGTCGTCACCGGTTCCTGGCCGATGAGCGACATCCACTCCACCAACCTGATCAACCTGATCCGCCACCGGGTGGGGCCGGAGGCGCAATACGGCGTGACGCTGACCGGCCTGCCGCAATGGGTGCACGGCGACAGCTACAGCCTCGTCATCCTGTTCGGCTACTTGATCGAGTACGTCTACGCGCTGACCGGGGTTCCCGCCTACGACCTGTCGGTGGAGCCCGGGGACAGCTGGGTCTATCTGGACATCACTTGGCGCGGCCCGTCGGTGCCCAGCGGCATCGTGGACAGCTGGCTCGACCACCCGCTGCCCGACGCGCTGGGCGGCCTGACGGTCGGCGACGTGCTCCAGCACCACAAGAGCACGATGTGGAGCGAGCCGGTGAAGGGGCCGGGGGCGGAAGGCGAGCTGCTGTCGCGCCTGCGCGTGCCGCTGCCGCCCGCGCTGAAGCCGCCGTCCGCCCACACCGCGGCGCGCGGCGGGGCGCGGCCGGAATTTTTCGACTTCAACCTGCTGCACCAGCCGCTGGCCACCAGCGAGCTTGGCCGCACGCCGCTCGACCAGCTCCATTACGTGGTCTTCGACACCGAGACGACCGGCCTGTCGCCCAGCACCGGCGACGAGATCATCCAGATCGCCGCCGTGCGCGTCGTCGGCGGGCGCATCCTGACCGGCGAGACCTTCAACACGCTGGTCAACCCGAAGCGGAGCATCCCGGCGGAATCGATCCCCTTCCACGGCATCACCGACGCGATGGTCGCCGACAAGCCGACCATCGACAAGGTGCTGCCGCAGTTCCGCGGCTTCGTGTCGGGCGCGGTGCTGATCGCCCACAACGCCGCCTTCGACCTGAAATTCCTGAAGATGAAGGAACGGGCCTCGGGCGTGCGCTTCGACAGCCCGGTGCTCGACACCATGCTGCTGTCGCGGATGCTGCTCGGCGAGGGCGGCGACCACACGCTGGACGGCATCGCCGAGCGGCTGGGGATCGAGGTGGTGGACCGCCACACGGCGCTGGGCGACAGCCTCGTCACCGCCGCGGTCTTCCTGCGCATGGTCGAAATGCTCAAGGAACGCGACGTCCGCACGCTCGACGACGCCATCCGCCGCGCCAACATCATCGTCGAGCTGGCGGCGCGGGAGCGCGCCTTTTGACCGGCGGGCCCGCCCCGCATCCCGTTCCCCCTCCACCGCGCCGGGCGGGCGCCGACCGGCTGATCGCGCTGTTCCTGTTCGGCGTGGTCGCCTTCAACCCGCCGCTGCTGCGCGTCTTCGGCGCCGGCGACACGCTGTTCGGCCTGCCCCTGCTGTACGTGTACGCGTTGGGGGTGTGGGGAGGTGTGATCGCGCTGTCGGCGGTGCTTCTGGAACGCAGGGGGCGTTGACATGCCCTGGCCCGCCATCGTCGCCGCCAGCTTCGCCTACCTGCTCCTCCTCTTCGCCATCGCCTGGTGGGCGGACCGGCGGGCCGACGGCGGGCGCAGCGTCATCGCGTCGCCGTACGTGTACGCGCTCTCGCTGGCGGTCTACTGCACCACCTGGACCTTCTACGGCTCGGTCGGGCGGGCGGCGTCGCTGGGCATCGGCTTCCTGCCGATCTATCTCGGCCCGACCCTGCTGATGCTGCTGGGGCCGCTGGTGCTGCGCAAGATCCTGCGCATCGCCAAGGCGCAGCGCATCACCTCCATCGCCGACTTCATCGCCTCCCGCTACGGGCGCAGCCAGGGGCTGGGCGGGCTGGTGGCGCTGACCGCGGTGATCGGGGTGACACCCTACATCGCCCTGCAGCTCAAGGCCGTGGCGGTCAGCTTCGACGTGCTGTGGGGCACCGACCCGTCCGGCGCCACCGGCGGCCTGTCCCTGCCCGTCGTCCTGGACAACGCCTTCTACGTGGCGGTGGTCATGGCGGCCTTCGCCATCATCTTCGGCACGCGCCACATCGACGCGGCGGAGCATCACGAGGGCATGGTGGCGGCCATCGCCTTCGAATCCGTGGTCAAGCTGGTGGCCTTCCTGGCGGTCGGCGCGGCGGTGGTCTGGGGGCTGCACGACGGCCCGACCGACCTGTTCGCCGCGGCCGCGGAGCATCCGGAGATCCGCGACCTCTTCACCTCCGGCCCGGCGCTGGCCGACGGGTCGTGGCTGACCATGACGCTGCTGTCGATGGCGGCGGTGCTCTGCCTGCCCCGGCAGTTCCAGGTGACGGTGATCGAGAATGTGGACGAGCGCCACCTGACCCGCGCCCTCTGGCTGTTCCCGCTCTACATGCTGCTGATCAACCTGTTCGTCCTGCCGGTGGCGGTGGCCGGGCTGATGCGCTTTCCCGACCGGGCGGTGGACCCGGACATGTTCGTGGTGGCGCTGCCGCTGGCCGCCGGGAACGAGTGGCTGGCCCTGCTGGCCTTCATCGGCGGGTTGTCGGCGGCCACCGGCATGATCGTGGTCGAGGCCATCGCGCTCTCCACCATGGTGTGCAACGACATCGTGATGCCGCTGCTGCTGCGCGCCCGCAGCGCCCGGCTGGAGCGGCTGCACGACCTGTCGCCGCTGCTGCTGACCATCCGGCGCGCCGCCATCGTGGCGATCCTGCTGCTCGGCTACCTGTATTTCCGCATCGCCGGCTCGGCCTACGCGCTGAGCGCCATCGGCCTGATCTCCTTCACGGCGGTGGCGCAGTTCGCCCCGGCGCTGATCGGCGGCGTCTACTGGGCGGGGGCGACCCGGCGCGGCGCGCTGGCCGGCCTCGGTGCCGGCATCCTGACCTGGGCCTACACGCTGCTGCTGCCCAGCTTCGCGCGGTCCGGCTGGTTGCCCGCCTCCTTCATCGACCAGGGGCCGTGGGGCGTCGCCCTGCTGCGGCCCTACGCCCTGTTCGGGCTGGACGGGATGGACCCGCTGACCCACGCCCTGTTCTGGAGCATGCTGCTCAACATCGGGCTCTACGTCGTGGTCTCCCTGCTCGACCGGCCGGGCCTGGGCGAGCGGGCGCAGGCCACCGCCTTTGTCGAGGTGTTCCAGCACCGCGACGCCCCCCTGCCCGCCGGCGCCTGGCGCGGCACCGCCACGGTCGGCGATCTGCAACGGATCGTCGCGCGCTTCCTCGGTCCGCAGCGGGCGGAGGCTGCTTTCGCCCAGCATGTCCGCCGCAACGGGCCGCTGGAGCCGGACCGCCGGGCCGGGGCGGAGCTGGTGCGCTTCGCCGAGCGGCTGCTCGCCGGGGCCATCGGCGCCGCCTCCGCGCGGGTGGCGCTCGCCTCCGCGGTCGAGGGCGGCGAGGTCAGCTACCCCGAGCTGATGCGGATGCTCGACGAGACCAGCCACGTCATCGAGTACAGCCGCCAGCTCGAACACAAGACGGCGGAGCTGCAGCGCGCGTCGGCCGCGCTGCGCGCCGCCAACGAGCGGTTGACGGAGCTGGACCGGCTGAAGGACGAGTTCCTGTCCACCGTGACGCACGAGCTGCGCACGCCGCTGACCTCCATACGCGCCCTGACCGAGGTGCTGCACGACAACCCCGACATCGAGCTGGAACAGCGGCAGGAGTTCCTCGGCCTCGTCATCACCGAGAGCGAGCGGCTGACCCGCCTGATCAACCAGGTTCTCGACATGGCGAAGATCGAGGCCGGGGAGATCGACTGGCAGGTCGGCCCGATGGACCTCGGCGCCGCGCTGGAGCAGGCGGCGGCGGCCACCGCCCGGCTGTTCCACGAGCGCGGCATCGCGCTGGCGGTCACCATCCCCCACGGCCTGCCGCCGGTGCGCGGCGACCATGACCGGCTGGTCCAGGTGGCGGTGAACCTGCTGTCCAACGCCGCGAAATTCACCCCGGCGGGCGGGCGGGCCTCGCTGTCCGTCGCGGCGGAGGGCGAGGCCCTGCGCGTGTCCGTCACCGACAGCGGCCCGGGCATCGCCGCGGAGCATCAGGCCATCGTCTTCGACCGCTTCCGGCAGGTCGGCGACACCATGACCGACAAGCCGCAGGGCACCGGGCTGGGGTTGGCCATCAGCAAGCGCATCGTCGAGCATCTTGGCGGCCGCATCTGGGTGGACAGCGGCCCCGGCCGCGGCGCCACCTTCGCCTTCACCGTGCCGCTGGCGGAAGCCCGTGCGGAAGCGGCGCCCTGAATCAATCGGAAGACGAAACGACCGGGGCGCCCCACCCGATGACACCCCTGGTTGACACAGGTCAGTCCAGTTGCCTTAACGAATCCTTATACGTGTTTCAGGCAGGTTTTTTACCAAATGCCGGACATGATCAGTCTTCCGGACGGGGCATTGCCCGGTCGGGTTGCAAGGAGACGGGCGGTGACTTTGATCAAGTGGAGCGACGAGGGGGGAACGGTGCAGCTGGGCCTGCCCAGCGACCTCGACCTCGCCATGGCGCAGCCCCTGCTGGACAGCCTGCGCGCCGGCTTCGCCGCGTCCCAAACCGTCATCGCCGAGGCCGCGGCCGTGGAGCGCATCAGCACCGCCTGCGTCCAGGCGCTCCTCGTCGCCTCCCGGCACGCCGCCGAACAGAACCGTACGTTCGCCATCGCCCAGCCGTCCGAGGTCCTGGCGGAAGCCTGCGAGGATCTGGGGCTGGACGGCTGGTTGAAGCAATGGAGCCAAGCGTGAAGAAGAAGGTACTCACCGTCGACGATTCGCGGACCATGCGGGACATGGTCTCCTTCACGCTGAAGGGCGCCGGTTACGACGTGGTCGAAGCCGCCGACGGCCAGCAGGCGCTGGGCGTCATCGGCGCCAACAAGGTGGACCTCGTCATCACCGACCTGAACATGCCGGTGATGGATGGGCTGACCCTGATCCGCCGCCTGCGCGCCACCCCGGCGCACCGCACGCTGCCCATCCTGATGCTGACCACCGAGGCCGACGAGAAGAAGAAATCCGAAGGCCGGGCGGTGGGGGCGACCGGCTGGATCGTGAAGCCCTTCAACCCGGAGAAGCTGATCTCCGTCGTGCAGAAGGTGTGCGGCTGACGCCGCGTCCTGGCTTGTGAGGGGGCGCCCGTGGAAGACCTGAGCCGGTTCAAGCAAACCTATTTCGACGAAAGCGCGGAGCTGCTGGAGGTCGCCGAATCCGGCCTGCTGCGGCTGACGCCGGGCGAGGTCGATTCCGACGAGGTCAACGCCATCTTCCGCGCCGTCCATTCCATCAAGGGCGGCGGCGGCGCCTTCGGCTTCACCGAGCTGGTCGCCTTCGCGCACGAGTTCGAGACGGTCATGGACGGGGTGCGCAACAACACCGTCCCCGTCACGACGGAGCTGGTGGACACGCTGATCCGCGCCAACGACCTGCTGGGCCAGATGCTGGCCTACGCGCGCGAGGGCGACCCCGCCCCGGCGGGGACCACCGACGGCACCGTGGCCGCCCTGCGCCGCCATCTGTCGGGCGGCGGCGGCGCGGCGCAGGTCCAGGCTCCGGCAGCCGCCCCCGCCGCACCGGCACCGGCCCCCATCTACGCCGACGACGAGGACGACGAGGCCGGGCTGTTCGGCGACGCCATGGCGGCCATCGCCGCCGCCCGCGCGGAAGAGGACCCGGTTCCTCCCGGCAAGCTGCGCTGGACCATCGTCTTCCGGCCGCGGTCCGACCTGCTGATGTCGGGCAACGAACCGGCCTTCATGCTGCGCGCGCTGCGCCGGCTGGGCGACGCCACCGTCGAATGCCACACCGACGCCCTGCCCACTCTCCAGAACCTGGAGGCGGAGCTTCTCCACCTCTCCTGGACGGTCACGCTGATCGCCGACGCGGACGTCGATCTGGACAAGATCAACGACGTCTTCGAGTTCGTGGCCGACGACTGCGACATCCGCATCACCGCGGAGGCCCCGCCGCCCGCCGCCGAGGTGCCGCTGGACGAGCCGGAGTCGGGATCGCTGCGCGACCGCCTGCTCTGGGCGATGGAGCGCACCGGCTGGGTGCAGGCCAAGGCCGCCCGCCTGCTCGGCATGACCACCCGTCAGGTGAGCTACGCCCTGCGCAAGTACAACATCGAGATCAAGCGCTTCTGAGGGACGGGGCATCTCCGGCCCCTTTCCCTGACGGCATGAGGGGCCTACGGAGGCACAACCGGGACAGGTGCCCGGGTGTGTGTTAACCTCCCGGCACTCTCCCCGGTTGCCGCAGATTCATGGAAAAGCCCCTCGCGCTCCTCTTCGTGGACATCGCCGACAGCACGCTGCTCTATGAACTGGCGGGCGACCGCAAGGCGGCGGCGCTGACCCAACGGGTGCTGGAGGGCCTGCGCCGGATCGTCGGGGAGAACGGCGGCACGGTGGTGAAAAGCCTGGGCGACGGGCTTCTGGCCTGCTTCCCCATAAGCGACGGCGCCACCCGCGCCGCGCTCGCCATGATGGAGCGGCAGGTGGAGTTCGGGCCTCGCCTGCGCGCCGGGCTGCATTACGGCCCGGAGATCGCCGGACCCCGCGACCCCTCCGGGACCACCAGCACCGTCGCCGACCGGCGGGAATCCATCGCCCCGCCCGGCGTGACCGTGGCAAACGTCGAACGGGGCGGCCGCATCTCC
>NZ_WHOR01000248.1:0-8799 GCF_013340925.1 Azospirillum formosense | reverse complement strand
GGTCGAACACGGCGACGGTCTTGCGCCCGCTGCGCTGGATCTCCTTCAGCGCGTAGTCCAGCTCGATGGTGTCGAAGATCACGTCGTATTCGGACCCGGGCTTGGCGTCCACCGGCACCAGGAAGCCCTTGGCCGACAGGCTGAGCGCGACGCCGGAGTAATAGAGGAAGCCCAGGTCGGCCTGCCCCAGCGCGTCCTGGAAGCGGGTCAGCGCCGCGACCATGCCTCGGTGGTCGAGATTCTCGGCGGCGGTGACGGTGAAGCCGGCGCGGCGCAGCGCGTCGGCGACGACGGCCGCGTTGGCGCCCACCCCGGCGGCCGGACCGCCCTCCTGGTACTGCGCGTTGCCAATCACCAGCGCGACGCGCTTGTCGTCGGCGAACGCCAGGGGCGCAACGGCGGCGTTCGCCGTCACCAGGACCAGCGCAACAGTCCAAACAGCGCTCCGGGGCCAGCGCAACACGTCGATACCCTCCACCTGAATCGGTCTTTGACCACCCCTTTAGGGAGTCACGGGCGACGGCGGCTGTAACGAATTTGGTCAAAGCCGCCGCCGGCCTCTCATCATCGGGCCGTCCGGATCACGGATCGCCAAGCTATGAACGGCCAAGTCTAGCGCACTGGCCCAACACCAATTTCTGCAATTTCGGGGGCGGCGCGGTCCCATCCGCAGACGGTGCGTCCCACCAACGAACGCGGTGGAGTCAGTTGAGGTCGCGGGCCACCCGCAACCCATCGGCGAAATAGCGCACGTCGGCGTCGTAGCCGATGCGGGCGGTGACGGCGATGGCGTCCTGCCCGTCCCGCCAGGAGCCGCCGCGCAGCACCCGCTTGCGGCAGTCGCCCTCCGTCCAGGCGCTGCCGTCCGTCGGGGCGCCCTTGTAGCCGGGGTTCCAGCAGTCGGCGACCCACTCCGCCACGCCGCCGCTGGTGTCGTAGAGGCCGAAGGCGTTGGGCTGGAAGCTGCCGACCGGCGCCGGCAGGGAGCGGTCGGCGCCCCCGCCGCAGTCGCGGCAGTTGGCCAGCCGCGCCCCCGCCGTCAGGCTGTCCCCCCAGGCGAAGCGCGCCGCGCTGCCGCCGCGCGCCGCGTACTCCCACTCGGCCTCGCTCGGCAGGCGGTAGCGCTGGCCGGTCTTGCGGCTGAGCCACTCGGTGTAGGCCAGCGCGTCCTCGACATGGATGTTGTGGACGGGCGTGTCGTCGGAAGGGTTGCGCATCCGCGGCATGGCGGCGCAACCGCCACCCTCCACGCAGGCCCGCCAGTTGGCGACCGTCACCTCATAGACCCCGATGGCGAAGGGCCGGGCGAAGGTGACTCGGCGGGGCGGGCGCTGGCTGGAGTCGCCGCGCTCGCTGCCCATGACGAAGCTGCCGGCGGGGATGCGCATCATCGGCGGGCAGTCCGGGCAATCCTGGAAGCGGCCGCCGTTGCCCTGCGCCCGCCCCTGCGAGCCCCCCGGCTGGGCGGGCGCGGCGAGCGCCAGCCGTTGGCGGTCCTCCGGCCCGGCGGGGCGCAGCGCGGGGCCGCGGACGAAGCCCTGCACGCCGCCCTGGGTGCCATCGTCCAAGGCCACCCGGTACCAGTCGGCGTCGGCCACCCGGCCCAGCCCCCGCCCCGGGCCGTCCTTGGCGAGGGCGCCGACCCGCTCCGACCGCGCGTCCGGCCCGGCGCGCAGCTCCGCATCGGCGACGGCCACGTACATCCCTTCCCCACCGGTGTCGAGTTGGAGCTCCGGCGGCGGAGACGCCTTGCCGCTGGATGCCCCGCCACCCGACGATCCGCTGTTCCCCGCCCCGCCCGCCGAAGGAACCGCCGCGACCTTGGCCGCTTCGCCGCGCAGCCGGTTCAGCCGGTCCCGCGCCGGGGCGGCGAAGGGTCCGGTGCCGAACAGCCGCAGGAAGGCGTCCAGCGCGTCGGCGTCGCGGCTGTCGCGCACGCGGCGCCACAGCGATTCCTCCAGATCGGCCTGCGGCGGGGCGGCGCCGGCCTCTTCGCCCTCCAGCAGCGCGCTCATCGTGGTGCGCCCGCCACGCCCGTCCTCGACCAAGACGCTGAACACCCCGGCACGACCCGCCGGCGCCCGTTCCGGGTCGAAGGTCAGGGCGGTCAGCCGATCCGGCGCCAGCTTGTCGCCGGGCTTCAGCGGCGTGGTGCCGTCGCGGACCTTGCCCCGCTCCGGCACGGTGCTGACGGTGAAGGTCAGCGGGTCGCCGTCCGGGTCGGTCGGCACCTCCAGCCGCAGGCTGTTGACCACGGCGCGCACGCTGCGCTCCGCAACGGCGACCGGCGAACGGTTGCTCGGCTTGATGAGGATCGGGACGGCGCCCCGCGCCACCCCGCCGCGCCCGTCCATCACCGCGAAATCGAAGCTGCCGGCGTCGCCCAGATGGGTGGCGTCGGCGCGGAAGGTCGCGGCGGTGAGCTGGTCGAGCGTCAGATAGTCGCCGATCAGCACCACCCGGTCGCCGATGCGCACCCCGCCGCCGCGCGGCAGGCCGGTCACCTGGGCGAAGAGCTGGTCGTTGTCGGGATCGCTGGGCCGCGCGATGCCCAGCCCCTCCGTCCCGCCGCGGTCGAACACCTCCAACGTCTTGAAGGCGGCGAGCTGCGGCGGCCGGTTCTCCGGCAGCGGGTTGAAGTAGAAGGGGGCAGCCCCCAGCGAGCCGTAGAGGAAGGGCTCCTGCCGGCCCTGGGTGACCTGCATGACGTCGTCGCGCACGCGGCGGAAGAACAGGCTCAGCTCCAGCCCCGGCACATCGAAGTTCTTCAGCAGGGAGGCGGTGTAGGGGCTGTGGTCGCCCTGCCCGTCCTCGGCCACCGCGTCGGCGCGGGTGGCCATGGCGACCAGCGTGTCGGTCGGCGTGTCGTCCACACGGGCGAAACCGGAATGCACCTCCGTCTTCTTGGTGCCGGACCGCACCAGCCGGTCGGCGAAGGGATTGTTGCGGCAGGCGTCCAGGATCAGGATGCCCAGCTTGCGCGCCTGGGCCAGCTCGCCCATCGGCAGGTTCAGGGGCAGCGCCTCGTAGACCAGATCGCGCTCGCGCTCCAGCCGGGCGTCCGCGGGGATCAGGAAGTTGGTGCCGCCGACCTGCATGCCGTGGCCGGCGAAATAGAGCAGCGCCACGTCGGCCTGCGCCGCCTGGATGCCGAAGCCGCGCAACGCCTCGGCCATGCCGCGGTTGTCGAGGTCGTAGCGCTCCTCCACCGCGAAGCCCAGCTTGCGCAGGGCCGCCGACATGGCGCGGGCGTCGTTGCGCGGGTTGGGCAGCTCTGTGGCGTGACGGTAGGCGCCGACGCCGATGACCAGGGCGATGCGCTGCTCCGGCGCGGGAGCCGCCAGACCGGGTACGGCCCACGCCGCCACGGCCAGCAGCAGCCCGGCGGTGACGGCCAGGACGAAACGGCACGAGACGAAACGGCGAAGGCGCGCAGCCATGGTCACCCCATGCCATGGTCACCGGACGGCGGAGCGCGGACGCTCCCACATTCCAATCCGTCCAGTATTTGGCCGCGCAACCCGGAACAAGAGGACAAAACCGGATAACGGCTCTCCACAGGCGGGGGGATGGCCCCCCGCAAGAAAGACGGGGCCTGCGGCGGGCGGCGCGGCGAATGCGCGATCCGGGGCGATGTTGTGCTTTCCCTTTGCCCGAAAGGTTTCTATATGACCCCTTCGACAACACAGGGATCATGCCATGCCGCCCGCCAAGCCGACGGTCGCCAAGATGACCGAAACCGAAATCGCCCGTGTGCAGAGCTATCTGCGCAAGACGCTCGGCAACGACAAGATCATCATCCAGCCGCCCGAGAAGGCCGGCCAGTCCGCAGAGGTCATGCTGGGCGACGAGTTCGTCGGCACCCTGCACCGCGACGTGGACGAGGGTGAGGTTTCCTACGCCCTGCACGTCGTCATCCTGGAAGAAGACCTGCCGGCAGCCCCGACGGCCCGTCGCTGAGTCACGTCTCTCCAGCGCGGTCCTCTCCCGCCCCGCGGCGGGAGGGGCGCTTGCCCGCGCGCCGTCGGAACCCGCCGACAGAATTCAGAATGATTGTCAGCCCGGCCGGCTGTGGCGGCGCAGTTCGGCGGCCAGCCCGGCCATCAGCGTCTCTCCACCCGACAGGGTGAGGCCACGCACCAGGACGAGCGCCGGCAGATGGTTCCGGCGCAGCAGAAGCAGCCGGTAGCCGGCGCGCCGCCGACGGCCCTTCCCCGGTTTTCCGTCCTCCTCCGCATCCACGTCCCCGCCGGCCAGCGCCAGTTCCTTTTGGTGCTGCTGCAAGGTCATCGTCTGGATGCGGGCCACGAACAGCGGGCGTTTGCCCTGCGGCGGGTAGAGCGCCACCCCGCGGATCGTGTCGTGGGGGACAAGCTGCCCATGGGCGGTCAATCCTTCCGGCGCCACGATCAGCCGCACGGCGCTGCGCCGCGCCGCCCGCAGCAGCGTGATCATCCACATCAGCAGAAGCGGCACCGCGCACAGGACGCCCAGCCAGCGCAGCATCGAGGCCGTCGGCTCCAGCGTCAGTTCGGCCACGACGACGAAACCGGCCAGCAGCAGGGCGGCGTAGAGGAGATGGGCGTAACGCTGGGGCGGCACGCTGGAGGGCGACGCCTCGAACACCGTCGCCTGCCCCTTGTCCTCGCGGGAGATCTCGACCTCGGGCATCCCGTCCGCATCCTTGCTACGCCACCGCACGCCGTCCTAATACCGCCGACGCGTCCAACATGCCAGCGGGGCGGCGTCCGGCATTCCAGGCACCTGTCCGGACATCCGGACAGCCGCGGCGCGGGGAGGCTCCGCAAAATTGCGGAAATCCGCCGCTCCGGGAGCCCGCCCAAGCGCTGGCATGGGCATTGCTTTCTTTTGCAACGAAGCGTCCCGTGGCCGCGTCGTTCCCTGTGGCCATGGCGGCGATTCCTCCAAAGCATCTGGCCGGCCGCACCGTCGTTTCCACGACGGGTGCGACCGGCACTTTTTTGACGGATGCAGCGTCAGTTCCCGGTGGGCGGCTCGGCCCCTTCGGTCGGGAAATCGGCGGGAAGGGTGATCTCCAGCATCTCCAGATCGTCGGAATGCGCGATCTCCACATGGCGGATGCCCGGCGGCTGGTGCACGCAGGAGCCGGCCTGCAGCAGCACCTCCCCCACCCCTTCATAGGCGAACTTCACCCAGCCCTTCAGCACATAGACCATCTGGAAATCCAGCGCGTGCCGGTGCCAGCCGCCGTGCGACGGCTCGCCGGGGCGGGCGCGGATGACGTGGGCGTTCGCCTTGCCCGCCGTGGCGGCGCGGATGCCGAGGTCCCGGTACTCGAAGAAGGGCCGCAGCCCGTCGCGCTTGAAGTCCGCCGGATCGGCGTGGCTGACCGCGAAGGTCACCGAATCATTCGCAGGCGCGTCGTTTTTTGACATGCCGTTTCCTCCCATCCTCATTGATTGCATCGAGTATGACCGAAAGCCGCGTATACGGCATACCCCCGCCGCGCACGGCGCCATTGCGGCCCATGCAGGGCGCCGCGCTATAGTGATGTTCGCCGCGCAAAAGACGTGGCCGCCAAGGAAGAAATGCCCGATCGGGAGGAAAGCATGGATCACGCCGTCGCGGAGTCCGTCGGACAGCCGCCGCTGCCGCAGGAGGTCGCCGTCAACCCCGTCCGCTCCGCCACGGACTGGCAGAGCCAGCGCGCCGCCTGCGAAGCCGATCCCGGCGCCTTCCACGGCGCCATCGCCGCGGAGACGATCCACTGGTTCGACGGGGCGCACTGGCTGATGCGCGAGGCGGACGGCGTCTGGCGCGGCTGGAACGCCGCGACGGGCGAGGCTGCGGAGCGGGTGGACTGGACGCCCTGGACCCAGGCCTTCGACGGATCGGAGGCGCCCTTCTACCGCTGGTTCGCCGGCGGGCTGACCAACGCCGCCTTCAACGAGGTGGACCGCCACGTCCTGTCCGGCCATGGGTCGGAGACCGCCTACTGGTACGAGGGCGACCGCTGGGACGCCGCCGCCAACGGCGGGCGCGGCGGCCCGGTCCATCACGTCACGCTGACCCGGCGCGAGTTGCTGATCCGCTCGGCGCTGGCCGCGCTGGCGCTGCGTGGGTTGGGGTTGAGGCAGGGCGACCGCATCGCGCTGAACATGCCCAACATCCTCGACCAGATCGTCTGGACGGAGGGGGCGAAGCGCCTCGGCGTCATCTACACCGCGGTGTTCGGCGGCTTCTCCGACAAGACGCTGTCCGACCGCATCGAGAACGCCGGCGCCCGCGTCGTCATCACCGCCGACGGCGCCAGCCGCAACGCCGAGATGGCCCCCTTCAAGGAGGCCTACAGCGACCCGGCGCTCGACCGTTTCGTCGCCCTGCCCACGGCGCTGCGCATCACCGAGGAGGTCCTGCGCGCCAAGCTGGGCGACACCGCCCTGATGGAGCCGGTGCGCCGCGGGCTGGAGGGTGAGATCACCGTCGCCCCCGCCGACGTGATGCGGGAACTGGGCCGGGCGCTGGACCGCGCCGGGACGCTCGACGCCGCCACCGTGGCCGACCTGCGCGCCAGCGTCGCCGAGGCTCTGACCGCCGCCCCGCCGCGCGTCGAGGCGGTGATCGTCGTCCGCCACGCCGGGCTTCCCGACATCCCCTGGACCGCGGGGCGCGACGTGTGGGCGCATGAGTTGCTGGCGAAGGCCGAGGCGGAGCTGTGCGCCGCCGCCGGCCTGCCCGGCATGGAGGCGCTGCGCGCGCTGGACGACCGGGCGCTCTACGCCGCCGTGGCGAAGGCCGTGCCCTGTGTGCCGGTGGACGCCGACTATCCGCTGTTCATCATCTACACCTCCGGCTCCACCGGGAAGCCGAAGGGCGTGGTGCATGTCCATGGCGGCTACGTCGCCGGCCTCGCCCACACCATGAAGGTCAGCTTCGACGCCCTGCCGGGCCGCGACGCGATCTACGTCGTCGCCGATCCCGGCTGGATCACCGGGCAAAGCTACCTCATCACGGCCAGCCTCGCCGCCCGCATCCCCGGCATCGTGACGGAGGGGGCGCCGGTCTTCCCCAACGCCGGGCGATTCGCCTCGATCATCGAGCGGCACAAGGTGACCATCTTCAAGGCGGGCGTGACCTTCCTGAAGACGGTCATGACCCACCCGGAAAACCGCGCCGACGTCGAGCGCTACGACCGTTCCTCCCTGCGGGTCGCCACCTTCTGCGCGGAGCCGACCAGCCCCGCCGTCCAGGCCTTCGGCATGGCGGTGATGACGCCGCAATACATCAACAGCTATTGGGCGACGGAGCATGGCGGCATCGTCTGGACCCACCCCTACGGCAACCCCGACCAGCCGCTGCGCGCCGACGCCCACACCTACCCGCTGCCCTGGGTGCTGGGCGACGTCTGGGTTCCCGAAAGCGAGCCGGACGCCGCCGGCCGCGTCGCCTTCCGCCCCGCGGAGCCGGAGGAGAAGGGCGAGATCATCGTCACCGCCCCCTACCCCTACCTGACCCGCACCATCTGGGGTGACGCGGACAACGTCGGGAAGCCCGGCTGGAAGGGCGATTTCGACCGTTTCGTGACGACCTATTTCGGGCGCTTCCGCGATGCGAGCGGCCAACCGGTCTGGGCCTACCTGCAGGGCGACTTCGCGCGGCGCTACGACGACGGCAGCTTCAGCCTGCATGGCCGATCCGACGACGTCATCAACGTGTCCGGCCACCGCATGGGAACGGAGGAGATCGAGGGCGCGATCCTGCGCGACAAGCAGATCAACCCCGACAGCCCGGTCGGCAATGTCATCGTGGTCGGCGCGCCCCACCGCGAGAAGGGGCTGACCCCGGTCGCCTTCGTCCTGCCCGCCAAGGGCCGCGACCTGACGGCGGACGACGAGCGCCGGCTGAAGGATCTGGTGCGGCAGGAGAAGGGTGCCGTCGCCGTCCCCTCCGACATCCTCGCCGTCCCGGCCTTTCCCGAGACGCGCTCCGGCAAATACATGCGCCGCTTCCTGACGGCGATGATGAACGGTGAGCCGCTGGGCGACACCTCCACGCTCCGCAACCCCGAATGCCTGACCGACCTGGAGGCGCGCATCGCCGCCTGGACGCGCGGCCAGCAGCGGGCGGAGGAGCAGACCCTCATCGAGCGGCAGCGCTTCCTGTCCGTCCAGTATGACCGGCTGGCCGAGGGCGTGCGCATGGCGACCGTCACCATCGACAACCCGCCGGTCAACGCGCTCTCCGACCGCCTGCTCGACGAACTGGACACGCTGGTCGCCCATCTCGCCCGGCGGGCGGACGTGCGCGCCGTGGTGATCACCGGCACCGGCCGCAACTTCGTGGCCGGCGCCGACATCCGCCAGCTTCTCGACGAGGTGCGGGACGAGGGCGAGGCCCGCGCCCTGCCCGCCAAGGCCCACGCCGTCTTCCGCGCCCTCGCCGCGCTGGACAAGCCGGTGTTCGCGGCGATCCGCGGCGTGGCGCTCGGCGGCGGCTGCGAGCTGGCGATGGCCTGCCACGTCCGTGTGGCCGACCCCCGCGCCCGGCTGGGCCAGCCGGAGATCAACCTGTTCCTGCCGCCGGGCTATGGCGGCACGCAGCGCCTGCCGCGCCTGCTTCTCAAAAAGGACCCGGAGCGGGGCTATGGGCGGGCGCTGGAGATCCTGCTGTCCGGGCGCCAGATCGACGCTGGGACGGCGCTGGACTATGGGCTGGTCGATGTAGTGGCGCGCGGGGCGGACGACGCGCTGACGCTGGCGAAGGCGATGGCGCGGGAGGCCGCGCTTGCCCCCACGAACACCCTTGCCCCCTCCCTAA
>NZ_WHOR01000247.1:0-8810 GCF_013340925.1 Azospirillum formosense | reverse complement strand
CTTGCGCGACGGGTCCCCTCCCTCTCCCCAGAGGGGCGAGGGCATTTTCAGGCCCTCAGCCATGCAGCTCGCGGAACAGGCTGCCCCAGCCTTCGACGCGGCGGGTGTCCACGCCGGTCATGCGCAGCGCCTTCCACACCACCGTGGACACCGTGTCGTAGACGGGGATGCCCAGCGCCTTCTCCATCCGCTCCGCCACCGGGGCGCCGCGCATGTTGGTGCAGATGATGGCGATGGCCTCCGGCTTGGACTCCGCCACCTCCAGGCACATGCGCTCGATGGTCTCTTCGCTCACTTCGGAGAAGGAGAAGTTGCCGCGGTCGTTCAGGTGCCGCTCCGCCACCACCTCGAAGCCGGCGGCGTTGTAGTTGGCGACCATCTTCTCCTGGATCTCGTGCAGATAGGGGCTGACGATGGCGAAGCGCTTGCGCCCGGTCGTCTCCAGAATCTCGTTCAGCGCGAGCATGGAGGTGCAGGCGGGGATGCCCGTCTCCGCCTCGATGGAGGCGCAGAGCTTCTCGTCCGCCGCGAAGCCCAGCCAGCCGGCGGAGGTGCCGTTCCAGCCGATCACGTTCAGCCGGGCGTCGGCCAGCAGCCGGGCGGCGTCCAGGAACGGCGCGTCGGTGAACTGGTCCAGCGCCGCGGCGCGCAGCGAGATCTCCTTCACCGTGAAGCGCCCGAAATGGGCGGTCACCTCCGGCAGGCCGCTCAGCATCGCGGAGGTGACGGGCTCCAGCACCGTGTTGGAGGACGGGGTCAGCATGCCCAGAAGGACGCGGTTGCTCATATCCATGGTTCTTTCGGTCAGGCGCGCGCCCACAGCGCGCGGGCGGCCTTGTCGGCCTCGGTGCAGATCTCGTTCAGGTCGGCGCGGACGGGACGCCCGTCCTCGACCAGCGTTTCGCCGTCCACCAGCACCATCTCCACGTCGCGCCCCTGCGCGGTGTGGACGAGCGTGCCGAGCGGGTTCATCAGCGGGCGCAGATGCGGGCGGCGGGTGTCGAAGACGACGAGGTCGGCCTTCTTGCCCAGGGCCAGCGTTCCGATCTCGTCGGCCATGCCGACCGCCTGCGCGCCGCCCAGCGTCGCCATGCGGAAGACGTCGGCGGGCTGCCAGGCGGCGGTGACTCCGCCCTGCTGGATACGCGCGGTGGCGAGCGCCCAGCGCATCGCCTCGACCATGTCGCCGTGCTGCGTGTCGGTGCACAGCGCCAGATTGACGCCGGCCTCCTTCAGCTTCGGCGTCGGCGCCAGCCGGCCCGAGGCGGCGTTGCACTTCGGCACATGCACCGCGTGCGCCCCGGCGCGGGCGAGGCGGGCGATGTCGGCGTCCTCCACATAGAGGCAATGGGTGGCGAGCAGCCGGTCGTTCATCAGCCCGCACTCGTCCAGCAGCTCCGCCGGGGTCAGGCCGGTGGACGCCTTCACCCGCTCCACCTCCACCCGGCTCTGCGCCAGATGGGTGTTCACGTGCATGGAGCGCGTCGCGGCCTCGTCGGCGAGGGTGCGCAGGAAGGCGGGAGAGCAGGTGTCCGGCGCGTGCGCGGCCATCTGCACGCGGATGCGCCCGCCGTTCGCGCCGTTCCAGCGGTCATGCAGGTCCAGAGTCCGCCGCAGCAGGTCGCTGCCGATGGCCGGGTCGAAGCGCCATTCCCCCTGGGCCACGCGGGCGAAATCCACGTCGTGGACGCGCCAGCTCGCATGGACGCGCAGGCCGAGGTCGGCGATGGCGTCCAGCGTCGCGTCGGCGTGGACGAAATGGTCGCAGATCAGCGTGGAGCCGGCGAGCAGGGCCTCCACCGCGCCCAGCCGGGCCAGCGCGCGGGCCTCCTCCGGCGTGGCGTCGGTGCCCTTGGGCACGCCCGGCGTGTAGGAGGGGGCGAAGCCCAGGTCGGCGGCCACGCCGCGCACCATCACCAGGACGGCGTGCAGGTGGGCGTTGACGAAGCCCGGCGTGACCACCCGCCCCGGCAGATGCCGGATCTCGGCGGCGGCGGGAAGCCCCTGCGATGCCGGAGCGAGATGGACAATGCGCCCGTCGCGGATGCCGATGGCGGCGTCGTCCACGACGCTGCCGAGCGCCTCGCCGGTCAGGGCGGTGACGCCGGTCAGCAGCAGATCGAGCCGGCCGGTCACGCGACGGCGGCCTGCCGTTGCTGCATGCCCTCCTCACGGATCAGGTTGAGGATGTGGCGCTTGTGGTCGTTGAAGCGCGGGCCGGTGGTGTCGCGCGGGCGCGGCAGGTCGAGCGCGATCAGCTCGCGGATGCGGCCCGGCCGGCTGGTCATCACGGCGACGCGGGTGCCGAGCACCAGCGCCTCGTCCACGCTGTGGGTGACGAAGACGACGGTGCAGCGCTGCTTCTGCCAGATGGCGACCAGCTCCTCCTGCATGTCCATCTTGGTCTGGGCGTCGAGCGCGGCGAAGGGCTCGTCCATCAGGATGACCTGCGGGTTCAGCAGCAGGGCGCGGGCGATGCCGACGCGCTGGCTCATGCCGCCCGACAGCTCCGCCGGGAAGTGGTTCTCGAAGCCGCGCAGGCCGACCATGTCGATGTATTCCTGGGCGGCGTCGCGCCGGTCGGCCTTGCGCCAGCCCTTCAGCCGCAGGTGGAAGGCGACGTTCTCCCACACCGGCAGCCAGGGCATCAGGTTGGCCTGCTGGAAGACCATGCCGCGGTCGGCGCCGGGGCCGTCCACCGGCTTGCCGCCCACCGTCACGGTGCCCTCCGTCGGCTTCTCGAAGCCGGCGATCATGTTCAGCAGGGTGGACTTGCCGCAGCCCGACGAGCCGAGCAGGCAGAGGAACTCGTTCCTCTCCACCGACAGGCTGACGTTGTCGATGGCCAGCAGGTCGCGCTTGCGCTTGGCGTCGCGGAAGATCTTGGTGATGTTCTGAAGCTCGATGGAAGCCATCGCTCAGCCCTCCCGGCTCTGGAGCGTGGAGCCGTGCTGCCAGTGCAGCGCGGCGGACATCAGGACCTTGATGAGCGCGTCGGTCGCGTAGCCGAGCAGGCCGATGCTGGCCATGGCGGCGAGCACGAGGTCGTAGCGCAGGAAGTAGTAGCTGTCCCACAGCACGTAGCCGAGGCCGCTCTTCACCGCGACCATCTCCGCCGTGACGGTCAGCATCCAGGCCGCGCCGATGCCGATGCGCAGGCCGGCGAAGATGCTGGGCAGGGCCGCGGGGAACACGACGTGGCGCAGAAGCTGCTGCTCCGTGGCGCCCATCATCGAGGCGGCGCGGATCAGGTTGCGGTCGGCGGTCTTCACCCCGTGGATGGTGTTCATCAGGATCGGGAAGAAGGCGCCGAGGAACACCAGGAAGATGGCCGGCTTGTTGGCGATGCCGAACCAGATGATCGCCAGCGGGATCCACGACACCGGCGGCACCGGGCGGAGCATCTGGATGGTCGGTTCCACCGTGCGCTCGACCCAGCGCCACCAGCCGATGGCGATGCCCAGCAGCACGCCGCTGACCACCGCGATGCCGTAGCCGGCGGCGACGCGCGTGGCGCTGGACAGGGCGTCGGCGAACCAGCGGCCGGTGTTGCCCTGCGAGGTCTCGTCGAAGCCGAAGATCCAGTCGCCCCAGGTGTGCAGCACCACCGACGGGGCCGGCAGCAGCGCCGCCGGCAGGAAGCCGGACCGGGAGAACACCTCCCAGGCGGCGAGGATGAAGAGAGGAACGACGGCGCGCTCCCAGGATTTCGACAATGCCGTCATGGCCCGGTTTTCCTATCCCGTCGAAAAGCAGTCGTAGGTTTCGCCCTGAGCCCTCGTCCCAGAGGAGAGAGGGCATTGAGCGGTTGCTCTTAGAAGCCCAGCTCGCTCTTCGGCTTCTTGGTCACGGCTTCGAGGAACGTGTAATCGAGGTTCTTCTCCGCGGCGGCGGTGACGTCGTTGGAGATGTACTTCAGCTCGCGCATCATCGTGGCGATGGCCAGCGTGCTGTCCTTGTGGATGGCGTAATCCGGGGAGGCGTTCTTCAGCGCCTCGGCGGCGACGGCCTTGTCCATGCCGGTGTATTTGTTGATGACGTCCACCCACACGGTCTGGTCGGACTTCAGCTTGTCGACCAGGGCGACGACCGAGCCGACGGTGGCCTCGACCGCCTTCGGGTGGTCCTTGATGACGTCGGAGCGGGTGACGATCAGGTTGGTCAGGTTGCCGGCCGCCTGGTCATAGGGCAGAGCGAAATGCGTGCCGACACCGGTCTGGCGGATCTGCGAGGCGAAGGGCTCCACCGTGCAGATCACGTCGACCTCGCCGCGCTGGAGGGCGGCGGCGTGGTCGGACGGGTTCGGGATGTTGATGAACTGCACGTCCTTGTTGACGTTGATGCCGTGCTTCTGGAGGGCGCCGCGCATGTGGATGTCCTGCGCGTTGCCGCGCGACGCCGCGACGCGCAGCGGCTCGCCCTTCTCCTTGCGCTCAGCGATCAGCGTCTTCAGCCCGTCCCAATCATCGGCCTTCAGGGTGATCCCCTTGCCGACGACGATCTCCGACCCACCGTTCACCTGGCCGGACACGGCCACCACGTCGAAGCCCTTATCGAGCGCCGTGATGTAGTGCAGGTAGGTGACCTGGGCCATGTCGATGCTCTTCGACACCAGCGCGGTCAGCACGTCGTTGCCGGAGTTGAAGTTGATCGCCTCGATCTCCACGCCCTTGGCGAGTTCCGGGGTCAGCGCCATCGGCAGGCAATGGGCGCATTTGGCGAAGCCCAGCTTCAGCTTCTCCGCGTCGGCCGCCTGAGCGGTGGCGGCGGCGGAGAGGGCGAGGAAGGCGGCGGTGACGGTCGTCAGGGTGAGGGACCGGAACGTCATGAAAGGAGTGCTCCCGATGCGGTTGCGTCCCTCCTCCTTTCGCAAGGCCCGTGCCAAATTGTATACAATATTATAATTGCCAATTTGTTGGCCGTTTTCAGCTGTTTAGAGCATACTAGCGAAGGCTGGCCGCGCGGAAGCGTGCTTGCCTGAATTTTGGGCAGAGCGCATCATTTCGGCATGCATGCCCAAGTATGCAGCACTTTCGGGGGTGGTGGGTCAGGATGGACAGGATCAAGACCATGAAGGCGCCGGCCCGGCCGATCCGCCGCGCGACGCTGCATCATTCCGCGGTGGAGGAGCTGCGGGCGATGATCCTGGACGGGGAATTGCCGCCCGGCGTCCGCGTGCCCGAGGTGCAGCTGTGCGAGCAGTTGGGAATCTCCCGCACGCCGTTGCGCGAGGCGCTGCGGGTCCTGTCGTCGGAAGGGCTGGTGGAGCTTCGCCCGCACCGCGGCGCCATCGTCGCCCCGGTCGACCCTGGCGAGATCGGCGCGATCTTCGAGGTGATGGACGCGCTGGAACGGCTGGCCGGGACGCTCGCCTGCCGCAACGGCTCCGACGCGGAGTTCGCCAAGCTCGACCGGATGCACGACCAGCTCGTCACCCAGCACGAGGCGGGGGAGCGTGCCGCCTACTTCCTGACCAACCGGCAGATCCACACACAAATCGTCGCCATGGCCCGCAACCCGGCGCTGGAGGCGACCTATGCCGGTTTCGCCGCCAAGATCCTGCGCGCCCGCTCCCTCGCCAACTACGACACCGGCCGCTGGCAGGAGTCGGTCGACGAGCATGAGGGGTTCATGAAGGCGTTCCGCCGCCGCGACGCCGAGGAAGCCGGCGCCCTGCTGGCCGATCACAGCCGCCGCACCGCGGTGGCGGTCATCCAGGCTCTGCGCCCTGCGGCGGTTCAGGGAGAAAAGGCGGCGGCCGGAGCCGAGCCGATGGACGCGGGCTGAGTCGTTCGATTGAGGCTTGAATTATGCTGCAGCGCGGAATATATTAGTTTCACTGACGCCTTTTTGGGCGTTTCCTCCCTAGACTCGGGCCGCCGGAGCAATCCTGGCGGCCTTTTTCTTTGCTCGGCGCATCTATGGTTTTGCGCGTCGCAGCAAGAAAAAGCCGCAATGTCTGGTGGAAAGCAAGACCCTGAAAGTGAAACACGCTGCTGCCGTCAAAGCCCTGCGGGGGTGCGAGGGCTTGAGGCATGCAGCGTGTTGCATTGTGTGCGCGCCTTTGTTTTTGTGCGGCGCGCCCTTGCTTTCACGGACTACCGAGTCCTCCCTAGACTCCGGCCTGACGCTGTTCGCAGCGCTACGAAAGATAGACCATACGTACCCGCATGATGTCAATGGGCACGGCGGCCGGAGGAGTATGTTTTTTCGCCTATGACCTTGCGCCGGACCCCGCAGGTTCCAAGCGAATCGGAACATGACCGCCTGCCATCGTAGGGACCGGCCGATCGCCGCGCGTACCATCGCCATCTTGGTTCACGTCATGCCCGCCGGGCATCGGAACCGACAATGGAGGAAGCACCATGGCCGACGAACGGAACCCGAACCAGATGGGCAGCCAGAACGAGCGGAAGCAGGGGCAGCAGACCCAGGACAATCCGAAGAACCGGCAACAGGGGCAGGACCAGGCGAACCGGCGGCAGCAGGACATGGACCGCGACCAGGACGAGAAGGGCGGGCAGCAGCGCTGACCGCGCATCGCGGCGAGGCGGGACATGATGTCCCGTCTCCCGCGATGGGTTTGCGGCGTGCTGGCTTTTTCGGCATACACTGGGGCGGCCGGCCGGCCGCCCCTTTTCGCGTGGGCGGGCCGGCTTCCGCTGGGAGGAGAGAGGACGGACCATGACCTACTGCGTCGCCCTGTATCTGGATGACGGCTTGGTGATGCTGTCGGACACGCGCACCAACGCGGGGGTGGACCACATCTCCATCTTCAGCAAGATGCATGTCTTCGAAGAGCCGGGCGACCGCATGATCGCCCTGATGACCGCCGGCAACCTGTCGCTGACCCAGTCGGTGATCGCGCTGATCCAGGAAGGGGTGGAGCTGGACGGCGAGATCCGCACCATCTCCAGTGTGAACGGCATGTTCCAGGCCGCCCAACTCGTCGGCGCCGCCGTCCGTCAGGTGTGGAAGCGGGACGGCCACGCGCTGAAGGAGCAGCGGGTGGATTTCGACCTGTCCATCATCCTGGGCGGCCAGATCCGCGGGGACCGGGTGCGGCTGTTCCACGTCTACGCCGCCGGCAATTTCATCGAGGCGACCGCCGACAACGCCTTCTTCCAGATCGGCGAGCACAAGTATGGCAAACCGATCCTCGACCGGGCGCTGAACCACAACACGCCGATCGAGGAAGGGATGAAGCTGGTGCTGATTTCCATGGACAGCACCCTGCGCTCCAACCTGACGGTCGGTCTGCCGCTCGACCTGATCGCCTACCGCCGCGATTCCCTGAAGCTGGAGACGAAGCGGCGGATCGGCGAGGACGATCCCTGCTTCAAGGAGATCAGCGACGGCTGGTCCCAGGCGCTCCGCGAGGCGTTCCGCTCCTTGCCGCCGCCGCGCTGGGCCGACTGAGGGAAGCGGGTCAAGGAGCAGCTTAAATTTTAGGCACATTCGGCGGGCAGTCTGCCCAGCTTAGCGCCGCGCCCGAATGATGACTTTGAGGTGAACACCAGAGTATGCGGGGGTGCGGGGCCGGATCGGCCTCGAACCCATGGGATTGGCACGCGGGTTGCTCTCCCTCTGTCCTGCGACGCGCCACCGGGGGTCCCCGCCGGTGCGCCCTACCAGGACACGCCCCATGGCCGCACTCCAATCCGCCCGTTCGCACCGCCACCCGTCCCCGCAGCCCGCCGCGGAGGTTCCCGCAGCGCCGGCTGGCGTCGCGGTGACGCTGGACGGCATCACCCACCGCTTCGGCGCCTCGACCGCCGTGGACAACGTGACGCTGGAGATCAAGGCTGGCGAGCTGGTGGCCCTGCTGGGGCCGTCCGGCTGCGGCAAGACCACGCTGCTGCGCATCCTCGCCGGTTTCCAGGCGCAGACGCTGGGCCGTGTCGTCATCGGCGACCGGGTGGTCGACAGCCTGCCGCCCGCCGGGCGCGGCGTCGGCATCGTCTTCCAGAACTACGCCCTGTTCCCGCACATGACCGTGGCGCAGAACGTCGCCTACGGGCTGGAGGCGCGGGGGGCCGCCCGCGACGCCGTGCGGGCGCGGGTGGAGGCCATGCTGGGTCTGGTGAAGCTGGACGCCATGCGCGACCGCTTCCCCAAGCAGCTCTCGGGCGGGCAGCAGCAGCGCGTGGCGCTGGCCCGCGCCCTGGCGATCCAGCCGAGCATCCTGCTGCTCGACGAGCCCTTCGCGGCGCTCGACAAGAATCTGCGGCTGGACATGCAGATCGAGATCAAGCAGCTCCAGCGCCGCTTCGGCATCACCACCATCATGGTCACCCACGACCAGGAGGAGGCGCTGAGCATGGCCGACCGCATCGCCGTGCTGAGCCGGGGCAAGCTGGAGCAGTTCGGCACGCCGGAAGACGTCTACGACCGTCCCGGCACCCTGTTCGTCAACGGCTTCGTCGGCAGCGCCAACCAGTTGCGGGGCCGCGTCGTCCGCGCCTCCGGCAGCGTCGCCGAGGTGGCCCTGGAGGCCGGCACCGTGCTCTCCGCCGTCACCCCCGACGCCGCGCTGGCCGCCGGTGATCCCGCCATCCTCTGCGTGCGCCCGGAGAACCTGCGGCTCGCCACCGAGGCGGCGCCCCAGCAGATCGCCGGCACCGTCGAACTCGCCCTGCCGCTCGGCCCCGTGGTCGTCTACGAGGTGCGCACCGCCGATGGCGGGCAGGTGAAGGTGACCGAGCCGCGCGTGGCCGGCGCCGCGCTGCGCGCGCCCGGCACGCCGGTCCGGCTGCAACCCGTCTCCCCCCAGACCTGCCGCGCCTTCGCCGTTCCCGCGGGCGCCTGAC
>NZ_WHOR01000246.1:0-8828 GCF_013340925.1 Azospirillum formosense | reverse complement strand
ACGACGTCTGTAGGTACATTCTTTTTTTTTTTTTTTCAAGGCAGAAGACGGCAGACGAGTTTCGCCTTATTCCCGGGGGCTCGGGGAGGTTTATAAGAGACGGCCAGGAAGGTCCGGGCCAACGCCGCCGCAAGCTCCACCAGATCGTCGGGGCGGCAGCAACCCAGCAACGTGGCCTTTTCGAAATCTCCCCCCAGCCCGACGCGGAACAGCGGCCCGTCCACCGCCCCTGCCACCGCATCGAAGCGCACATCGGTGCTGCTGTCGAACAGGGTGGCCTGCCCGCCGCCGTCGACCAGCCAGCCGAACTTCGGCGGCAGCCGGTGGAGGTCCCGGTCCGCCGCCAGCCGGGCGTCGAGCGCCAGAGCGTAGGGGCGCACATCCAGCACCGCCGTCCCGTCCAGCCCGGCGGTGGGGGAGGTCAGCACGTTGCGCACCGCCTCGCTCTCCGCGTCCTCCGAGACGTAGCCGAGCAAGCGAAGCTCCGCGATCAGCGCCGCCATGTCCGCTGCGGCGACGCCGCGCAGTTGCAGGTTGCCGCGGTGGCTGAGATCGACCAGACCGTTGCCGTAACGACGCCCCAGCTCCGCAATCCGCGTCGCCGAGGCGGCGGGAAGCACCCCGGCGGGAACGCGCACGCGGACCAGCAGGCCGTCGCCGACCTCCATCGGGGCCAGGACGCCGGGGCACATGCCGCGTCGGCGCGGCGGGTTGCGGGGCAGGGCATTGCAGGGTTGGGTGATCGCGCTCATGCGGACATCTCCTTGCGGCGGCGCAGATCGTCGCCCGTCGAATTGCGGCGTGGGTGCCAGAGACCGCGCTCCAGGGCCTCGGTCAACCGGTCCAGGATATGCCGGGCGGCGGCCGGATTGGACTGCGCCAGGAAGTCCCACACCCGCTGGTCGTCCACATAGGAGTCGTACAACTGGTCGAAATGATGGGGCCGCACCGCCGTGGTGGTCGCGGCGAAGGCGAACAGCGTGTCCACGCTCGCCGCCAGTTCCCCGGCGCCGCGGTAGCCGTGGCGCATCATGCCGTCGATCCAGCGCGGGTTGGCCGCCCGGCCGCGCAGCACGCGGGCGATCTCCTCGCCCAGCGTGCGGACGGTCAGGCTCTCCGGCTCCGAGCTGTCGAGATGGTAGAGCGCCGGGTCGTTGTCGACCAAGGCGGCGGCGGCGGAGAAGCCGCCCTCATACTGCATGAAGCCGTCGGTGGAGAGTACGTCATGCTCCCGCTGGTCCTGGTGATGCACCAGCGCGTCGGCCCCGCCGATGCGGCGGCGGAACAGGCTGGGCAGCGGCACGCCCTCCAGCCCCTTGCCGTAGGCGTGGCAGCTTCCTTCCAGATAGGCGGCGCCGAAGTCGGCCCGCGCCGCCCAGTCGCCCCGTGCGATCATGCCGGGCAGCGCCGTGCCGTAGGCGCCGGGCGCCGCCCCGAAGACCCGCGCGCTGGCCCAGCGCTCCGCCTCCGCCGCCGGGGTGCCGCCGGCCTCCAGTTCGGCGCGGTCGGCGCGGAGGGCGGTGGCGACGGGGTTGACGTCGTCGGGCTCGTTCTCCGCCATCACGGCGCGGACGGCCTGGTCGAACAGGGCGATCTGATGTGGGAAGACGTCGCGGAACAGGCCGGAGATGCGCAGCGTCACGTCCACCCGCGGCCGGCCGAGGACGGAGGCCGGCATCACCTCGAAGCCGGTGACCCGGCCGGAGCCGTTCTCCCACAGCGGGCGCACGCCGAGCAGCGCCATGGCCTGGGCCAGCTCGTCGCCGCCGGTGCGCATGGCGGGGGTGCCCCAGCAATCCACCACCAGCCGCTTCGGCCAGTCGCCATGGTCCTGCAGGTAGCGGGTGATCAGCGCATCCGCCGCCTGCCAGCCCAGCGTCCAGGCGGTCGGCGTCGGCACGCCGCGCGGGTCGAGCGCGTAGAGGTTCCGCCCGGTGGGCAGCGTGTCAGCCCGCCCCCGCGCCGGGGAGCCGCCGGGGCCGGGCTTGACGAAGCGCCCGTCCAGCCCGGCCAGCAATGCGGCCATCTCCGCCTCGCCGCAGGCGTCCAGCGCCGGGGCGACGTCCTCCGCCGTGGCGAAGCGGGCGACGGCGGCGAGCAGGCGGGCGCGGCGCTCCGGCTCCGGCGTGGTGCCGAAGACGTGCAGCCCATCGCGGATCTGCATCTCCTTGATGTCGCAGAGATGGGCGTCGAGGCGGCTGAGGATGGCGTCGGGGTCGTCGTCGGGCCGCAGGTTGCAGTCGGCGGCGACGCCGGAGCTCCAGGCGAGGTCCAGGATGGTCTGGCGCAGCCTGCCCAACCGCCGCGGGTCCAGCCCGGTCGCCATCGAATATTCGTCGATGGCCGTTTCAAGCGCGGCGAGGTCGCCGTGCAGCCCGGCCTCGACCGGCGGCGGCGTCAGGTGGCCGATCAGCACGGCGCCCAGACGGCGGCGCGCCTGCACGCCCTCGCCGGGGTTGTTGACGATGAAGGGGTAGAGACAGGGCAGGGGACCGGCGACGATCTCCGGCCAGCAGTCGGCGGACAGGGCGACGGCCTTGCCCGGCAGCCATTCCAGCGTCCCGTGCGCCCCCACCTGGACCAGCGCGTGGATGCCCAGCACATGGCGGAGCCAGAGGTGGAAGGCGTAATAGCCGTGGCTGGGCGGAGTCTCCGGGTCGTGGTGCTGGGTGGTGGTCAACGGGCCGTGGCCGCGGCTCGGCTGCACGGCGACGGCGACGTTGCCGCAGGCCAGCACCGTAAAGCGGAAGGCCGCGCCGTTCTCCAATTGGGCGGACCGCGGGTCGGCCTCCTCGTCGCCCCAACATGCCGCGATGCGGGTGCGGGCCTCGTCGGGGGCGAGGCGGCGGTAGTCCTCCAAACTCAGCAGGGCGGTGGCGCCGCCGGTCAGCGCCTCCATCAGGGCGGCGGACCCGGAGGGAAACCCGTCCAGCGCGTAGCCCTCGGCGCGCAGCCGCTCCAGGATGCCGACGACGCTCGCCGGGGTGTCGAGGCCGACCGAATGGCCGATGCCGCCGCCCGGCCCCGGATAGTCGGACAGCACCAGCGCCAGCTTGCGCTCGGCCCGCGGCGTGGCGCCCAGCCGCACCCAGGCGGCGGCCAGATCGGCGGCGAAGGCCACCCGGTCGGGCACCGGGCGGATCAGCGTCGGGGCGAACTCCAGGTCGGGGTCGAGCGCCCCTTCGGCCTTGAAGGCGATGGCGCGGGTCAGGATGCGCCCGTCCATCTCCGGCAGCACGACGTTCATGGCGAGATCGGACGGCCCCATGCCGCGGGCCGAGCCGCGCCAGCCCTCCTCGGGCGTGGTGGACAGCACGGCCTGGAGCACCGGCGTGCCGTTGGCCTCCAGCGGCGACCCGTCCTCGCGCGCCGCCGAGAAGCCGGTCAGGTTCATTACGACGGCGGCGTTCCGCGCGGTCAGGGTGGCGCGCATCCAGGCGGCGCAGTCCGGCTCCTTCAGGCTCGCCACGAACAGCGGCAGCGGGGCGAGGCCGCGCGCGGCCAGCGCGTCGCACAGCGCGTGCACCGGCTCCAGGTCGCCGGCCAGCAGGTGGGAGCGGTAGAAGACGACCGGCGCGCAGGGACCGGTCGCTTGATTGGGCCAGCCGTCATAGACGCCGAAGCGCGGCACCGGCGCCGGTTCGCGCCAGGGACGCTCCTGCCCGGCCAGCGTGGCGGCGTAGGCCAGCAGGTTGGCCATGTTGTCCGGCCCGCCTTCGGTGAATCCACGCCACAGCCGTTGCGCGGCCTCGGCCGGGACGGTGCCGTAGCCCTCCAGGGCAGGGTTCGGCTGGGCGCAGCCGGGCAGCACGGCCAGCGCCACCCCGGATTCCCGGCAGGCGGCGGCGACATGGTCCAGCCCGTAGCGCCAGTAGCCAGCCCCGCCGAGCAGCCGCAGAATGACCAGCTTCGCCTTGCGGATCACCGACTCGACGTAGAGGTCCACCGACAGCGGGTGCCCCAGCCGCGCGAGATTCGCCAGCCGCAGCGTCGGCAACGGATCGGAAGGCAGGGTGTCGCGATGGCGCTTCCAGCAGGCGGCGAGCGCCGTCAGGTCGCTGTCGGAGAAGGACAGGACGACGAGGTCCGCCGGGCTCTGCCCCAGATCCACGGCCTGGGGGCCGGCGTCGAGGTCTTCCTGGCGGGCGGCGAGTAGGTGCATGGGCCACAGCTTTGCAAACACTCCCTCTCCCGCCCCGGGAGAGGGTGCCCGCGAAGCGGGCGGGTGAGGGTACGGGCAAGGATCGCTGCGGTCTCCGCGTGCGACCCTCACCCTCCCGCTCTGTGAGCGGGTCCCTCCCTCTCCCGGGGCGGGAGAGGGGTTTTAAGACAGCGCCGCGGTGACGGCGTCGCGGTCCAGGCCCGTCTCGCCGATCACCACGAGACGGCTGCGGCGCGGCTCGTCGGGCTTCCAGAAGCGGTCGAAATGGGTCTGGATGCGCGTCCCCACGCCCTGCACCAGCAGGCGCATCGGCTTGCCCGGCACGTCGATGAAGCCCTTCAGGCGCAGCACGCCGTGGGCGGCGGCGACCCGCTCCAGAGTCTTCGCCAGCGCCGCCGGGTCGGGCTGCGGGCCGAGTTCCACGACGAAGCTGGTGAAGTCGTCGTGGTCGTGGCCCTCCTCCTCGTCATGATGGCTCGGGCGGTTGGCGAGGTCGTCCTCGGCGCCGGCGCCGACGCCGAGAAGCACCACCGGATCGACCTTGCCGTTGCTGGCGCGCAGGATCTTGGCCTCGCGCCCAGTGCCGCCTTCAGCCATGGCGGCGCGGATCAGGTCCTCGACCTTCGCCAGATCGGCGGCGTCCACCAGATCGGTCTTGTTCACCACGATCAGGTCGGCGCAGAGCAGCTGGTCCTCGAACACCTCCTCCACCGGGGTCTCATGATCGAGCTGCCCGGCCTCGGCGGCCTGGGCGGCCAGCGCCGCCGGATCGGGAGCGAAGCGGCCCTCCGCCGCGGCGGCGGCGTCGACCACCGCGACCACCCCGTCCACCGTCACCCGCGTCTTGATCGCCGGCCAATGGAAGGCCTGGACGAGCGGCTTCGGCAGGGCGAGGCCGCTGGTCTCGATGATGATGTGTTCCGGCGGCTGCGGGCGGGCCAGCAGCTTCTCGATGGCCGGGACGAAATCGTCGGCGACGGTGCAGCACAGGCAGCCGTTCGCCAGCTCGATCACGTCATCCTCGGTGCAGGTCGGATCGCCGCAGGCGCGCAGGATCTCGCCGTCGATGCCGACGTCCCCGAACTCGTTGATGATCAGCGCCAGACGGCGCCCGGCGGCCTGCTCCAGCAGGCTGCGGATCAGCGTCGTCTTCCCGGCGCCGAGAAAGCCGGTGATGACGGTGGCCGGGGTCTTCCCGGCGGTCAGCGGGCCGGAGGTCATCGGCCGTCTCCTGAAAATAGGGAAAGAGAGAGGATCGGGTCGGTCGGCCGTCAGCGGAGCGGGCGCCCGGCGGCCGGGAACGGAAGGGCGGCCTGAAGCGGCAAGGAGGACGGACTGAGGACGGCGCGATTCGTCATGATCTGGTTTCCCTGTCTCCGCCACACCCGGCGGATTGGATGAGTGTCGGTCCGGCGGCAGGTTTCCTGGCTCGCGGGTCGTCGTCGCGCCTCCCGCCTTCCCGGCCTGTCGGCCCGTGGCATTTCCGGAGGCGGACTCGCCGCATACAGTTGCGGGGGCAGCCGCGGCCTTGGACCCCATCCGGGCCCGCACCGCATTCCCTATTATCCCCGCGCCTTCACGGCGGACGGGGCACCGTCGGGGGCGCAGAATTGCAGGCGCACCCCCGATTTGCAAGCGGCCATTTGGCGGCGTGGACGCATGCCGTCGAACCCGGTACGCTCCGCCCATACCACCGTTGGCGTGTCGGAAGATCGGTACAGTCTGTCTGGAAAGCTGACACTTCGGACGGTGTGGGGAGCCCGCGGCTTAGCAGGGAGAAATAAGTGATTCCAATTGCTTGTTCGATAGCTCCGCAGTTGGCATGTTCTGTGCTTATACCAGCGTAACCAAAAACGCGGACCGGCAGACGACGCGGACGAACAGGGAGGGAAAAGCGGCACCCATGGCCGACGACATCATTCTGGAAGCGCGCGGACTCTCGAAGGAGTTCAAGGGCTTCATCGCGGTGAAGGAGGTGAACCTCCAGGTCCGCCGCGGCACCATCCACGCGCTGATCGGCCCGAACGGCGCCGGCAAGAGCACGGTCTTCAACCTGCTGACCAAGTTCCTGACGCCGACGCGCGGCCAGATCCTCTACAAGGGGCGCGACATCACCGCCATGAAGCCCGCCGACGTGGCGCTGCTCGGCATGGTGCGCTCCTTCCAGATCTCCGCCGTCTTCCCGCACCTCAGCGTGCTGGAGAACGTCCGCGTGGCGCTGCAGCGCCCGCGCGGCACCAGCTTCCATTTCTGGAAGCCGGAGGCCAGCCTCTACGACCTCCATGCCCGCGCCGAGGAGCTGATCGAGGCGGTGAACCTGACCCCCTGGGCCGGCCACACCGCCGCCGAGCTGCCCTACGGCCGCAAGCGCGCGCTGGAGATCGCCACCACGCTGGCGCTCGACCCCGAGGTGATGCTGCTGGACGAGCCGCTGGCCGGCATGGGCCACGAGGACATCGAGGGCACCGCCGCGCTGATCAAGCGCGTCTCCGCCGACCGCACCATCCTGATGGTGGAGCACAACCTGTCGGTCGTCGCCCACCTGTCGGACACCATCACCGTGCTCCGCCGCGGCGAGATCCTGGCCGAGGGCGCATACGACGTCGTATCGCGCAACCCGCAGGTCATGGAGGCCTACATGGGTACGGGTGAGGTGGGCCATGCCTGACGGTGCGACCGCGAAGACGACGATGCTGGAAATCCGCGACCTCCAGGCCTTCTACGGTGAGAGCCACGTTCTGCACGGCGTCAACATCGACGTGCGCCAGGGCGAGGTGGTGACCCTGCTCGGCCGCAACGGCGCCGGCAAGACGACCACCATGCGCTCGATCATGGGCATCGTCGGCAAGCGCAACGGCTCGATCCGCTTCCAGGGCAAGGAGCTGATCGGCATGGCGCAGCACAAGATCCCCCGCCTCGGCATCGGCTACGTGCCGGAGGAGCGCGGCATCTTCTCCTCGCTCAGCGTGGACGAGAACCTGATGCTGCCGCCGGTGGTGAAGTCGGGCGGCATGACCGTGCCGCAGATCTACGAGCTGTTCCCCAACCTCCAGGGCCGCGGCACCACCCAGGGCACGCGCCTGTCGGGCGGCGAGCAGCAGATGCTGGCCATCGCACGCATCCTGCGCACCGGCGCCGACCTGATCCTGCTCGACGAGCCGACCGAAGGGCTGGCCCCGGTGATCATCGAGCAGATCGGGGTGGCGGTGCGCAAGCTGAAGCAGCGCGGTTTCACCATCGTGCTGGTGGAGCAGAATTTCCGTTTCGCCGCGACCATCGCCGACCGCCATTACGTGATGGAGGAAGGCCATGTCGTGGACATGATCCCCAACGACCAGCTCGCCCAGAACATGGACAAGCTCCACACTTATCTGGGCGTCTGACCAAATCACCCCCACTGCCGAAAACACTCAAAACAAAGCCAATCGAAGGGAGTTCGAAATGCTCAAGACGTTGCTTTGCGGGACCGCGCTGCTGGCGCTGACCGCTGGGGCCGCGCACGCCCAGGTCTCCAACAACGTGATCAAGATCGGCGTGATGAACGACCGGTCCGGCATCTACGCCGACCTCGCCGGCGAGGGCTCGGCCATCGCCGCCCGTCTGGCGGCCGAGGAGTTCGGCGGCAAGGTCGCCGGCGCGCCGATCGAAATCGTCGTCGCCGACCACCAGAACAAGGCCGACATCGCCGCCAACACGGCGCGCGAGTGGATCGACGCCGGCAACGTGGACGTCATCGCCGACGTGCCGAACTCCGCCGCGGCGCTGGCCGTGCAGGGCATCACCAAGGACAAGAAGCGCATCTTCCTGATGTCCGGCCCGGGCTCGACCGACCTCAGCGGCAAGTCGTGCAGCCCCTACGGCTTCCAGTGGACCTACGACAACTACGCCATGGCCGCCGGCACCGCCCGCGCGCTGGTCGAGCAGGGCAAGAAGAACTGGTTCTTCATCACCGCGGACTACGCCTTCGGCCATTCGCTGGAGGATGAGACCACGAAGATGGTCAAGCAGCTCGACGGCAAGGTCGCCGGCAACGTCCGCCATCCGCTGGGCACCGCCGACTTCTCGTCCTACCTGTTGCAGGCCCAGGCCTCCAAGGCCGACGTGATCGGCCTCGCCAACGCCGGCGGCGACGCCACCAACGCCGTCAAGCAGGCCTCGGAGTTCGGCATCACCCAGTCGGGCCAGAGCCTCGCCGGCCTGCTGCTGTTCATCAGCGACGTGAACGCGCTGGGTCTCCAGGCCGCCCAGGGCCTGCTGCTGACCACCGGCTTCTATTGGGACACGGACGACCAGACCCGCGAGTGGACCAAGAAGTTCGAGGCCAAGGCCGGCCGCAAGCCGACCATGGTCCAGGCCGGCGTCTACTCCGCCGTCCGCCACTATCTGAAGGCGGTCGAGGCCGTCGGCTCCGACGATCCGGACAAGGTCGCCGCCAAGATGCGTGAAACCACGGTCGAGGACATGTTCACCAAGAACGGCAAGATCGCCGCCAACGGCCGCATGTTCCACGACATGTATCTGGCCCAGGTGAAGACCCCGGCCGAGTCCAAGGGCCCCTGGGACTACTACAAGATCGTGAAGACGATCCCGGCCGAGCAGGCGTTCCTCGACCCGGCCAAGAGCGGTTGTTCGTTGGTCAAGTAAGGTTGTCGCGTCGGGCCCCCTC
>NZ_WHOR01000245.1:0-8828 GCF_013340925.1 Azospirillum formosense | reverse complement strand
CTGGCGTGCGCTGCGATGGGACGCTCACGGCTGGATGTTGTGTGGTGAAGTGATTGACATACTCGCCTTCCTCTTGATTTTTTTTTTTTTTACCGGAGCCGCTCCCGCACAGCTCCACACAGATTAAATGATGGCCTCCCTCAGTTGTGTAGCGCCGCACACCGGAGACCTCGCGCCATGGCAAACCAACCGAAGACCCGCCTCTATGTGGACAGCCCCCTCGGCGAGGGGCAGGCGGTGGGGCTCGACCCCGAGCGGGCGCATTTCCTGCGCCATGTCCTGCGGCTCGACAAGGGCGACGTCGTGGCCGTCTTCAACGGGCGCGACGGCGAATGGCTGGCCGCCATCGACGGCTTCGGCAAGGGCTGGTGCTCGCTCACCGTGACCGCGCAGCGGCGTCTCCAGGCGGCCGGGCCGGACCTCTGGCTGCTGTTCGCCCCGATCAAGCGCGGGCGCATCGATTTCGTGGCGGAGAAGGCCAGTGAGCTGGGCGTGTCGCGCCTGTGGCCGGTCTTCACCCGCCGCACCGACCCCAACCGCGTCAACACCGACCGTCTGCGCGCCAACGCCATCGAGGCCGCCGAACAGTCGGAGCGGCTGACCGTCCCGGAGATGGCCGACCCGCTGCCGCTGGACAAGGCGCTGGCCAGCTGGCCGGTGGAACGTACGCTGTACCTGTGCGCCGAGGCCGGGAACGTACGCCCCATCGCGGAGGCCGTCCGCGCCCGGCCGCGCGGTCCCGCCGCCTTCCTGATCGGGCCGGAGGGCGGCTTTGCGCAGACCGAACTTGACGAAATTTGCAAACTACCCTTTGTTGTTCCCGTCGGTCTGGGGCCCCGCATTCTCCGGGCCGACACGGCGGTGGTCGCGGCGCTCGCCTGCTGGCAGGCCCTTGCGGGGGACTGGACGGCGGACGGCGGCGACACCCGACCGCCCTTCCGCGCGCCGGCCGACCCCACCGTTGGGGAGTAAGGGCCGCTCGACGCGCCGCTCTTCCGAGGCGGGCCGTTTGACTCGTTGGCCAGTTTAGACTTTCTGAAAGCGGGAGCTTCCATGTCCGCACCTCCGCAGACGCGTGGTGAACCGATCACCGACCGCCGCCAATTGGCGGCCTATCTGGAGTCCGGCAACAAACCGGCGGACCAGTGGCGCATCGGGACCGAACACGAGAAATTCGCCTACCGCGTCTCCGACCACCGGCCGCTGCCCTACGAGGGGCCGGACGGGATCGGCGAACTGCTGACCCGCCTGCAGCGCTTCGGCTGGGAGCCGGTGGAGGAGAAGGGCAACCTGATCGCCCTGACCCAGGGCATGGCGAACATCACGCTGGAGCCGGGCGGGCAGGTGGAACTGTCCGGCGCCCCGCTGGAAACCCTGCACCAGACCTGCGCCGAGGTGCACCGCCACCTCGATCAGGTGAAGGAGATCGGCGGGGAACTGGGCATCGCCATGATGGGCCTCGGCTTCCAGCCGAAATGGCGGCGCGACGAGATCCCCTGGATGCCCAAGGGCCGCTACAAGATCATGGGCGATTACATGCCCAAGCGCGGCAATCTCGGCCTGGACATGATGATGCGCACCTGCACCGTGCAGGTGAACCTGGACTTCGCGTCGGAAGCCGACATGGTGAAGAAGTTCCGGGTCAGCCTGGCGCTTCAGCCCATCGCCACGGCGCTGTTCGCCAACTCGCCCTTCACCGAGGGCAAGCCGAACGGCTTCCAGAGCTTCCGCAGCCACATCTGGACCGACACCGACCCGGACCGCACCGGCGACCTGCCCTTCGTGTTCGAGGACGGCTTCGGGTTCGAGCGGTACGTGGACTACCTGCTCGACGTGCCGATGTACTTCGTCTACCGCGACGGCACGTACATCGACGCCTCCGGCCAGTCCTTCCGCGACTTCATGCAGGGCCGCCTGCCGGCCTTGCCGGGCGAGGTCCCGCTGATCACCGACTGGGCCGACCACATGACCACCTCCTTCCCCGAGGTGCGTCTGAAGAAGTATCTGGAGATGCGCGGCGCCGACGGCGGCCCCTGGCGCCGCCTGTGCGCCCTGCCGGCCCTGTGGGTCGGGCTGCTCTACGACAGCCAGGCGCTCGACGCCGCCTGGGACCTCGTGAAGGGCTGGACGACCGAGGAGCGCGCCCATCTGCGCGCCGAGGTGCCGCGCCACGCCCTGCGCACCCCCTTCCGCGGCCGCACGGTGCGGGAGGTCGCGCTTGAGGTTCTGGAAATCGCCCGCGGCGGTCTGGCCCGCCGCGCCCGCAACGACAACTGGGGCGACGACGAGGCGCATTTCCTGAACACGCTGCTCGACATCGCCGAGTCCGGCCAGCCCCCGGCCGACGAACTTCTGGCGAAGTTCAACGGCCCCTGGGGCGGCAGCGTGGACCCGGTGTTCAAGGAATACGCGTACTGAGAATCAAGCCCTCTCCCCTCTGGGGAGAGGGTTGGGTGAGGGGGCGTTAACGCCCGGCAGGGCGGGAAAATACGTGCGTCGCCCATTTGGTGCGCCTTTGGCGCCCCCCTCATCCTAACCTTCTCCCCAGGGGGGAGAAGGGATAGGGCAACGACTCCTTACCTCTTCCAGGCGATCAGCCGCCGCGCCGCCTCGGCGATGGTCTCCTCCGAGCCGGCGAAGCTGAAGCGCACGAAGCGGAGGCCGCGGGCCGGGTCGAAGTCGACGCCGGGGGTGCAGGCGATGCCCGTCTCGGCCAGGATGCGCTTGCAGAAGGCCTCGCTGTCGTCGGTCATCTCCGTCACGTCGGCGTAGATGTAGAAGGCGCCGTCGGCCGGAGCCAGCTTGTCGAAGCCGGCCTTCGGCAGTTCCCTCAGCAGAAGCTCGCGGTTGCGGGCGTAGCGGGCGACGTGGCCGTCCAGTTCCTCGGTGCAGCTGAACGCCGCGACCGCGGCGGCCTGCGACAGGCTGGGGGCCGAGATGAACAGGTTCTGGGCGAGGCATTCGACCGAGCGGATCAGGTCGTCCGGAACGATCATCCAGCCGAGCCGCCAGCCGGTCATCGAGAAGTATTTGGAGAAGCTGTTCACCACCAGCGCGCTCTCGCTGACCTCGGCGGCGGTGACGGCCTCCGGCCCGTAGGTCAGGCCGTGGTAGATCTCGTCGGAGACGAGGCGCACGCCCTTGGCGTCGCACCAGTTGGCGAGCGCGGTCAACTCCTCCCGGCTCAGCATCGTGCCGGTCGGGTTGGCCGGGCTGGCGACGATCAGCCCCTGAATGGGCGGATCGAGCTGCTCCAGCAGCTCGATGGTCGGCTGGAAGCGGTGCTCCGGCCCGGTCGGCAGTTCCACCGGCTCGACCCCGATGGCGGTCAGCGTGTGGCGGTAGGCCGGGTAGCTGGGCGAGGCCATGGCCACCCGGTCGCCCGGATCGAAAGCCGCCAGGAAGCCGAGCTGGAAGGCCCCCGAGGAGCCGGTGGTGACCACCACCCGCCGCTCCGGCACATCGATCCCGTAGCGGTCGCGGTACCAGCCGGCGATGGCCGCACGCAGCGCCGGGATGCCCAGGGCCCCGGTGTAGCCCAGCACGTCGGCGTCGAGCATGCGGTGGGCGGCCTCGAGCACGCCCTTCGGCGCGCCGGTCGAGGGCTGCCCGACTTCCATGTGCAGGACCTCAAGGCCGGCGGCCTCGCGCTCGGCGGCGGCGCGCATCACTTCCATGACGAAGAAGGGCGGGATGGCGCCCCGTTTGGAGACTTTGGGTGCTTTGCTCATGATTCCAGACTTCTGAACTTCAACGCTCGGTTTCGACCAGCATGCCCAGGGCGTGGGCGCGCGGGTCGGCGGCAATCTGGCATTCCTTCCAGCCGCTCTCCATCGAGGTCTGGCAGGTGACGAAGGTGGCCCGGCCCGGCCCGCTCACGGCGCGGCTGACGCGGATGGCGGCGCCCGGCTCCTTGTCGAGCGCGGCGGGCAGGGCGGCGGTCAGCAGGGCGGCGGGCGCGGCGGCGGGGCCGTCGTTGCCGGCGGCGCTGGCCGCCCCGGCGAACTGGGTGCGGCCGACGATGGCGTTGGTGAGCAGGCCGGGCGCCCCGAAGCCGGCACCGTCCACCCCGCGGGCGGCCAGCAGGCCGGTGCCCGGCACCATGCGGCCGCTGCCGAAAGGCGCCCCCATGGTGAAGGAGCAGGCGACCCCGTTCTCCTCATGGTCGATCACCACGAGGCCGGCGCCGGGCGCGGAGGCGCCGCTGCCGGTGGCGCCCAGCGCCTGGGCGACGCGGGCGGCGCGCTGGTCCGACGGCAGGTCGGCGGCGGCGCTCCAGGCGGCGGTCAGGGCGGCGCCGTTGTTGGTTTCGGGAAGCTGGGCGAAATGCATCGACACGATGCCAAGCGGGATTGCCGCGGTGCCGGTCCAGCGCGGCTGGAAGCCGCGGACCGCGGCGGGGTCGATAGCGGCGGCCTGCGCCACCGCACCGCCCAGCGGCCCGCCATACATCGCGGCGATGCCGCTGCGCCGCACCTGCGACAGCGTGGCGGCCAGCTCCGGCTGGCTCAGCGGAGCGCCCTCGGCCAGCGGCGCGCCGGTCGGCAGGAAGACGCGGCGGGCCTCCGGGTCGGCGGACAGGCGGGCGGCGGAGTCGGCGAGGTCCCTGGCCAGCGCCCGGCTGACCGGGGTGGAGCGGGCGAGCTGCTCGGCTGGGACCACCGCCTGCTCCCAGCGCATCGCCCCTGTGGAGGCCTGGAGCGCGTAGACGCCGCGCAGGAAGCCGGGCAGGGCGGCCCCGCCGGCACCGGCGGGCCGGGGGAGGAAGTCGAGCGTGCGGGTGTCCTTCTTCGCCGCGTCGAACACCACGCAGACGCCGCCGCCGGTCATCCCGACGCGCGAGGGCAGGGTGACGGCCATCGCCATCGCCATGGCGGTGGCGGCGTCGCCGGCCTTGCCGCCCTGGGCGATGATGTCGCGCCCGATCTCCGCCGCGCGCGGCTCATCGGCCGCGACGAAGCTCTGGGACGGGGCGCCGGTGCGGTATTTCGTGTTGACGCAGCCGCCCACCAGCGATGCGGCTATGGCAATCGCGCCCAACCCTTGCCAGATTCGGCGGGTGGAATGGGGCGCCCGGACCGGCATCTTGACCGGCTGCCCGGTGCCCCGGTGTGCGGAGGAAGTAACGGTGCGCAAGCCCAGCAGGCTGGTTTCGGTCATCGCCATGGTTGCCGTGATGGTTCTGTCGTGGTCGCCGCCCGCGGGCGCGCAGCGGCGCCAGGAGATGCAATTCCTGAGCGACGCCGAGACGGAACATATCATCCGCGACATGGCGCGGCCAATCTTCCAGGCCGCCGGCATCGATCCGGACGCGGTGAACATCGTCCTGGTCAACGACAACACCATGAACGCCTTCGTCGCCGGGGGGCAGAACATCTTCCTGCACACCGGCCTGCTGCTGGGGCTGGAGGACGCCGGGCAGCTGATCGGCGTGATCGCCCACGAAACCGGCCACATCGCCGGCGGCCATCTGGTCCGCGGGTCGGAGGCGATGGAGAACGCCTTCCTGTCCTCGCTGATCGGCATGGGCATCGGCATCGTCGGCGGCATCGCCGCGGGCAACGCCGGGGCCGGTGCTGCGGGCGTCATGCTGGGCCAGCATCTGGCGGAGCGCAACTTCCTGTCCTTCTCGCGCAGCCAGGAATCCTCGGCCGACCAGGCGGGCCTGTCCTACATGGAGCAGTCCGGCATTTCGGCGGAGGGGCTGGTCACCTTCCTGGAGAAGCTGGGCGCCGCCGACGATCCGCTGCTGGTGGACCGCGACGCCGGCTACCGCCGCACCCACCCGCTGACCCGCGAGCGCATCGAGACGGTGCGCAATTTCGTGGAGCGCTCGCGCGCCGGCAGGAAGCCGGTTCCGGCGCAATGGAACGAGGAGTTCCACCGCATCCAGGCCAAGCTCTACGCCTATCTCGACCCCAACGGGGCGTTGCGCCGCTACAAGGCGAACGACCCGTCCTTCGTGGCGCGCTACGGCCGGGCCTACGCCTATTTCCGGCGCGGCGAGGTCCGGCAGGCGCTGCCGCTGGTCGACGGGTTGATCGCCCAGGAGCCGAAGAACGCCTTCCTCTATGAGATGAAGGGCGACCTGATGCTTCAGAACGGGCGGGCGGTGGATGCCTCCGCCCCCTACCGCAAGGCGATCGAGCTGGAGCCGGACGCCGGCAGCATCCGCGTCTCGCTGGCCCATTCGCTGATGGAGCAGAACGACGGAAGGCTGGCCGACGAGGCGCTGCGCAACCTTCAGGTGGCGTCCAAGACCCAGGCGCAGTCCGCCTTCCTGTGGCGGCTGATGGCCCAGGCCTGGAGCATGAAAGGCAACGCCGGCATGGTCGCCTACGCCACCGCCGAGGAGGCCTTCGCCCGCGGCGACAAGCCGATGGCCCGCTTCCAGGCGGAGCGGGCGGAGAAGCTGCTGCCCGCCGGTTCCCCCGGCTGGCTGCGCGCCCAGGACATCCGCGGACTGGCGGGCGGCAAGTGAGCCTGAGCCTCCTTCCTTTGGGCGGCGCACAGCCGTCTTGCCTGACCCGGCCGTCCCGGTCCACAGTATCGCCCCGCTTCGCGCCGTTTTGGCTCCCCACGAGAGAGTTCGACATGACCCGCTTCCGCCCCGCCGCCCTGGCGCTCGCCGCCGCGCTGGCCCTTCCGACGGGGCTGCTGGCCCCCGCCCTCCAGGCGCAGAGCCCGATGGACGAGGCGCAGCGCAAGGCCGTCGAGGAGGTCGTGCGCGACTACATCCTGAAGAACCCCGAGATCATCCTGGAGGCCGTGGACTCGCTCCAGAAGCGCCAGAAGATGGCCGAGGAGCAGAAGGCCAAGACGGCGCTGGCCGAGAACAAGGCGGCGCTGTTCCAGAACCCCGCCGATCCGGTGGCCGGCAACCCCAAGGGCGACGTGACGGTGGTCGAGTTCTTCGACTACCAGTGCGGCTACTGCAAGGCCGTGCAGGCCGACACCGAGCGTCTGATCAAGGACGACGGCAAGCTGCGCTTCGTCTTCAAGGAGTTCCCGATCCTCAGCCCGGCCTCGCTGACCGCGGCCAAGGCGGCCCTGGCGTCGCGCGGGCAGGGCAAGTATCTGGAATTCCACAATGCCCTGATGGCCCACCGCGGCCAGCTCGACGACGACGTGATCCAGCGGCTGGCCAAGTCGGTCGGGCTGGACACCGACAAGCTGAAGAAGGACATGAACAGCCCCGAGGTGCTGAAGGTCATCGCCGCCAACCAGGCGCTGGCCGAGGAGCTGGGCATCCGCGGCACCCCGGCCTTCATCATCGGCGACGAGCTGGTCCCCGGCGCCATCAAGCTGGACCAGATGAAGGACCTCGTCGCCGCGGCCCGCAAGGGCTGAGGCCGGGACGGAAATTGACGATGACCAAGCCGACCACCGTCGTCTTCGACATCGGCCAAGTGCTCATCGAATGGGACCCGCGGCATCTCTACCGCGAGCTGTTCGACGGGTACGAGGACCTGATGGAGGACTTCCTCGACACCGTCTGCACCCCCGCCTGGAACCTGGAGCAGGACCGCGGCCGGCCGTGGGACGAGGCGGTCGCCACGCTGGCCGCCGAGTTCCCGGACTGCCGCGAGCTGATCCGCGCCTATCACGAGCGGTGGGAGGAGATGGTCCCCGGCCCGATGGCCGGAACGCCGGACATCCTGATGGAGCTGAAGCAGCGCGGGACGCCGCTCTACTCCATCACCAACTTCTCGTCGGAGAAGCTCGCGTTGACCCGCAGGCGCTTCGATTTCCTGAACGTCTTCGACGGGATCATCGTGTCCGGCGATGAAAGGCTGGTGAAGCCGGACCCGGCGATCTTCCAGCTCCTGCTCGACCGCTACCGCTTGGCGGCGGCGGATTGCGTCTTCATTGACGACAGCCCGGCCAACGTCGAGGCCGCCCGCGTCCTCGGCATGACGGCGCACCGTTTCTCCGGCGCCGCCGGCCTGCGCGCCGAACTGGAGGAGCTGGGGCTTCTGTAGCCCCAGCCTTCCTTACGCCGCGTCGCCCGGGTAGCGGATGGCGACGACCTCGATCTGCTCCAGCCCGGCGGGCGTGCGCAGGTCCACCACGTCGCCCTCCTGCGCCTTCAGCAGGGCGCGGGCGATGGGCGAAATCCAGCTCACATGGGCGCGGTCCATGTCCACCTCGTCGGCGCCGACGATGGTGATGGTGTTTTCCGTCCCGTCCTCCCGCGCGTAGGTGACGGTGGCTCCGAAGAACACGCGGTCGCGGGTCTTCTGGAGCGTGGGGTCGACCACCTCCGCCGATTCCAACCGCTTGGTCAGGAAGCGGATGCGCCGGTCGATCTCGCGCAGGCGCTTCTTGCCGTAGATGTAGTCGCCGTTTTCCGAGCGGTCGCCGTTGCCGGCCGCCCAGGACACCACCTCGACCACCTTCGGGCGCTCGACGCGCAGCAGCGAGCGCAGCTCCTCCTGCATGCGCTGGAAGCCTTCGGGCGTCATGTAGTTCTTCACGCCCTTGGGCAAGGGTTTGGGATCGTCGGCCTCGTCGTCGTCGGGGGCGGAGTCGTTCTCCCGGGTAAAGGCCTTGCTCATGGTCGGGACCCTTCGCGGTTCTCTGGAAAAGGAAAAGGCGCCGCGAGGCGCCTTTTCCAGTCTTTACGGCGATGAAGCGCGCTCAGCGGCTCCACCAACCCCGGCGCGGCTTGGCCTCCGGAGCGGCATTGGCCGGCTCGTTTGCCGGGGCGGCGGGTGCCTCGGAGACCGCCGGAGCGGGCGCCGCCTCGGCGGGAGCGTCCGCTGCGGTCTTGCGCTTGCGCGCCGGACGCTTCTTCGCCTCCTCGGCGACCGGGGCCGCAACCGGGG
>NZ_WHOR01000244.1:0-8849 GCF_013340925.1 Azospirillum formosense | reverse complement strand
AAACAGAAAGATCACCCCATGACCAGCGTGACCGAAGCCTCCACCCTCTCCGCCGCCGAGGCGATGCGCGCCCGGCGCAAGGCCCGTCTCGCCCACGGCCTGAACCGCACCGCCGCCACCCTGCAGATCGTCGGGCTCGGCTGGCTCAGCCCGCTGCTCCGCATGGCCGCCGGGGACAGCCCGCGCCAGCAGGGGCGGGAGCTGTGGCAGCAGATGGGCGTGCCGCTGACCGCCCTGATGCTGTTCCTCGCCGCCTGGGCGTGGCTGGCGCCGCAGGTGAACACCAGCCTGGGCGCCATCCCCGGCCCGGCCCAGGTGTGGGAGCAGGTGGGCGTCCTCCACGCCGACCACAAGGCCGAGCGCGCCAAGGAGGCCGCCTTCTACGACCGGCAGGCCAAGCGCAACGCCGAGCTGCTGGCCAAGGACCCGAGCGCCGAGGTGAAGACCCGGCCCTACGCCGGCAAGCCGACCTATCTGGACCAGATCGTCACCAGCCTGAAGACGGTCTTCACCGGCTTCCTGCTCGGCGCGCTGGTGGCGGTGCCGCTGGGGGTGGCCTGCGGCCTGTCGCGCACAGTCAACGCGGCGATGAACCCGCTGATCCAGATCTTCAAGCCGGTGTCGCCGCTGGCCTGGCTGCCGCTGGTCACCATGGTGGTCAGCGCCACCGTGTCGAGCGACAACCCGACCTTCGAGAAGTCCTTCCTGACCTCCGCCATCACGGTCACGCTCTGCTCGCTGTGGCCGACGCTGATCAACACGGCGGTCGGCGTGTCCTCCATCGACAAGGACCTGATGAACGTCGGCAAGGTGCTGCAACTGTCTGGCCCGACGATGGTGCGCCGGCTCGTGCTGCCCTCGGCGCTGCCCTACATCTTCACCGGCCTGCGGCTGTCGCTGGGCGTGGGCTGGATGGTGCTGATCGCGGCGGAGATGCTGGCCCAGAACCCCGGCCTCGGCAAGTTCGTGTGGGACGAGTTCCAGAACGGGTCCTCCTCCTCGCTCGCCCGCATCATGGTTGCGGTCTTCACCATCGGCCTGATCGGCTTCCTGCTCGACCGCGTCATGCTGGCCTTCCAGGCCGCCGTTTCCCACACCGGCACCCGCTGAGGAGTCCCCGAGCATGGCCATCCTTGAGCTGAAGAACGTCGCGAAGTCCTACGGCGGGACCGAGGTGCTGCGCGGAATCGACCTGTCCATCGCGGAGGGCGAGTTCGTCGCCATCGTCGGCTTCTCCGGCGCCGGCAAGACCACGCTGGTCAACCTGATGGGCGGGCTGGCCGCGCCCGACGCGGGGGAGGTGCTGTTCCGCGGCGAGCCGGTGCGCGGGCCGGGGGCGGAGCGCGGCGTCGTGTTCCAGAACTACTCGCTGATGCCCTGGCTCAGCGTGAAGGACAACGTGGCGCTGGCCGTGGACGCCGTGCACAAGGGCAAGGCCTCGGCGGAGCGCGGCGTGCTCACCCGCCGGGCGGTGGAAACGGTGGGGCTGGGCCACGCCACCGACCGCCGCCCCAAGGAGCTGTCGGGCGGCATGCGCCAGCGCGTCGGCTTCGCCCGCGCGCTCGCCATGAGCCCGGAGATGCTGCTGCTCGACGAGCCGCTGTCGGCGCTGGACGCGCTGACCCGCGCCAAGCTCCAGGACGAGATCGAGGCGATCTGGCGCAAGGACCGCAAGACCGTCGTCCTTATCACCAACGACGTGGACGAGGCCATCCTGCTGGCCGACCGCATCATCCCGCTGACGCCGGGTCCGGGGGCGACGCTCGGCCCGGCCTTCGCGGTGGACCTGCCGCGCCCGCGCGACCGCACCGCCGTGAACCACGACCCCGACTTCAAGCGCCTGCGCGCCGAGGTCACGGCGTGGCTGATGGAGGCCGGAGCCAGCCGCGTCGCCGCGGTGGTGGACGAGACCCTGACCCTGCCGGCGGCGACGCCGATCACCGCCGCGCCGCCGCCCAAACCCTATCTGGCCGGGCAAGCCGGCGGCCTGTCCGACGACCGCTACGTCGAGTTCAGCCGCGTCACCAAGACCTTCGCCACGCCGAAGGGGCCGCTGACCGTGGTCGATGGCTTCGACCTGAAGATGCGCAAGGGGGAGTTCATCTCGCTGATCGGCCATTCGGGCTGCGGCAAGTCCACGGTGTTGTCGATGGTCGCCGGGCTGGCCGACGTGTCCAGCGGCGGCATCGTCCTGGACGGCCGGGAGGTCGACGGCGCCGGCCCCGACCGGGCGGTGGTCTTCCAGGCGCCCAGCCTGTTCCCCTGGCTGACCGCGCTGGAGAACGTGATGCTGGGGGTCGACCGCGTCTACCCGCAGGCCGGCCGGGGCGAGCGCAACGACATCGCCCGCTACTACCTGTCGCGCGTCGGGCTGGGCGACGCCATGCACAAGACGGCGGCGGAGCTGTCCAACGGCATGAAGCAGCGCGTCGGCATCGCGCGGGCCTTCGCCCTGTCGCCAAAGCTGCTGCTGCTCGACGAGCCCTTCGGGATGCTGGACAGCCTGACCCGCTGGGAGCTTCAGGAGGTGCTGATGGAGGTGTGGGCGCGCACCCAGGTCACCGCCATCTGCGTCACCCACGACGTCGACGAGGCGATCCTGCTGGCCGACCGTGTGGTGATGATGTCCAACGGGCCGAACGCCCGCATCGGCCACATCCTGGAGGTGGACATCCCCCACCCCCGGACCCGGCAGGCCCTGCTGGAGCACCCCCGCTACTACGCCTACCGGGAGGAGTTGCTGAACTTCCTGGAAGGCGGGCATCGCGGGACGGTCAAGGCAGCGTAAGGGGAGAACGGAGCGGCCATGGCGAACAAACCCTTGACCATCCTGGTGGCCGGCCCCGACGCCGACGCCACGCGCCCGGTGAAGGACGGCTTGGCCGGGGCAAGGGGCGCCGACCGGATCACCGTTCTCCATGGCTTCGCCGATCTGCCGGCCCGCAGCGCCGCGCTGGCCCCGGACGCCATCGTCGCGGTGTTGGAAACGCCGGACCCTGCGACGCTGGACGTCGTCTTCCGCCTGGCCCGGTCGGGAGCCTGCGCCGTCCTGCTGTTCGCCGACAAAGCCCCGCCGGGGGCAGCGGCGCAGGCGGCGGAGGCCGGGGTGGCCGCCTTCGTCCTCGACGGGCTGCACCCCGCCCGCGTGCGGCCGATCCTGGAAACCGCGCTCGCCAGATTCGCTGCATTTGAAACGCTGAAACGCGAACGCGACGAGGCGCGCGCACAGCTCGCCGACCGCAAGCTGATCGAGCGGGCGAAGGGCATCCTGATGCAGCAGAAGTCCCTGACGGAGGAGGCGGCCTACAACGCCTTGCGCAAGGCGGCCATGAAGCAGGGGCGCCGCATCGCCGACATCGCGCAAAGCGTCATCACCGCCGCCCAGATTGAGCTCTAAAGCGAACTTCCGTTCGCTTTGGATTCACATCGCCTCATTCGCCAGCTCTCAGCGGATGCCTGTGGCATCCGCCTGCCGCCAGCGGGAACTCCGTTCCCACGAGAGGCCGGGCTTCGGCCGCATGTGCGTCCGGGACCGCCGTCGCGGTCCAAAGCGGATTGCAATCCGCTCTAAGGCGTTTCAGATCAAGGACTTCAGGTAGAAATGATACTGAACCGCCCGTTTGCTTCCTAGACCGGAGGGCGTGGCTTCGGTCGGACCGGCGACGGTGCGTCCCCTCAATAGTGCCAAAGCGTGCGAGTCGCGGCAAGCTGTCGGTTTTCCGGGATCGCTGGACTGAAGCCTGAAATCGCGGAAAACGGCCGGATTTCCGCCACGGCAGGATGGCTGGCGACCTCCGGTGGCCGAGGACGATCGCCGCCAGTTGATTCCGTCCAACAAGAGGCCGGGCCTCGTTGCCGATGTCCACCAGCGAATGCACGGCTTCGATGAGTATGGACGCGCTGCCGGTCATCGTGGCGTGGACGACCTTTGTCGATCCTTCCGGCGACCGCTTTCGGACGGCTGGCGGCCCCCGCGTGCGGATGCTCTCCCGCGCCGGTCCGCGCCACGGCCGTCCCCAGCGAGGAGCCGCGGCGGCGCGCGGAACCTGCCCGGCGCCCAGCGCGAGGCGGCGGCACAGCGCGGCCAGGAACGCGGGCAGCGCGGAAGGCCGCGGCCAACGCATATGTGGAGCGGGAGGGGCTGGGTCCGGCGGCATCGCCGCAATGGACGCCGGGGGAGCGGAAGTGGATGGAACGGCGCGCGGTGCCGGGGGTCGAACGGCGCGCCGCCCGTCCAGAATATGGCGGATCTGCTCACGGGCGCGGGAAAGCCGCGAACGGATGGTTCCCACCGGCACGCCCAAGCGGTCTGCTGCGTCCTGGTACGAGACGCCGTCGATGGTGACCAGCTGGATCAGGTCGCGCTGCAGCGGCGGAAGGGCACGGATCGCCTCTCCAACCTCGCCCAGGGCGACCCGCGCGAACTGCGGCGGCGGAGTGACGCCGTCGTGTTCGTCCAGTTCGACCTGCGGGCGCCGGTGCCGGCACCGGCATTCGGTGAAGAACAGGTGCTTCAGGATCGTCGTCAGCCAGGCTTCCAGGTTGGTGCCCGGCTCGAACTTGTCGGCGTTCCTCAGCGCACGCTCCAGACAGTCCTGCACCAAATCCTCGGCGGCCGCGCGCTCGCCCGTGAGTTTGAGGGCGTAGCGCCGCAACTCCGGGATGCATGTCAGCAAGTCCTCGCAGAAGGATGTGGGCATGCCGAACCCCTGCTTGCTCGCGGCGGCTGGCCATCGGCGGGCGGAGGGCCATTGCCACGCATCAGGAGTCCAACTCGCCGCCTTCGGCACGGTTCCGCAGTTCAGCACATATGTGCGCGATTTAATGATTGGCGCTCAGAGAATCAGCCGCTGGATCCGCTGCCCCAGGGAGGTGTAGCCGGCAAAACTGGTCAGCCGCTCGCGATCAAGGATGGTGAGCCGCCCGTCCTCGACATGGGCGAGCCGCCGCTCCCGCAATTCGCTGAGCGAGCGGTTGACGTGGGTTCCCGACAGGCCGGTGGCGTCGGCGAGGTGGCGGCGGCGCAGCGGAAAGTCGCAGCAGCCGTCCTTCAGCTCGCCCGCCCCCTCGAGCCGCTCGGCCAACTCCAGCATCAGGTAGGCGAGGCGCTGCGGTCCCAGCGTGCGGCCAAGCACGGCGAGCCGGCTGTCGGCGCGCCGCTTGTCCTCGGCCAGCGTGTGGATCAGCGCCCGGTTCAGCGCCGGGACCTCGGTGCACAAATTGTCCAGCGACGGGGCTCTCAGCCGGCACAGCACGACCCGCGTCAGCGCGGTCACCTCGTAGTCCCAGTGGCCGAGCAGGGCCACGTGCAACCCGAACACGTCGCCCGGCAGCAGGATTTCAACGATCTGCCGCGAGCCGTCCGCCAGCTGTATCGACCGGAACCCCCAGCCCGAGTAGAGCGTGTAGATGAAGCCACCGGCCGGTCCGGAGCTGAGCAGCTTGGCTCCGGCCGGCCGCACGAGCTGACGGTCCCGGAGCTTCGCAACATAGCTGAGTTCATCCTCGTCGAGTTGCTTGAACAGGCGCGACCGTCGCAAGGTGCAATCCTGGCACGCCACGTTGGGGGCGCCGTGGCGGGGAAGGGTAGGGGTGCCGTGATCGGACGTCTGTTCCATGGACCGTTCGTGTGATGAGCCACCCTGCGGAGGGCATTCGGGCGCTCCGGTCCGTTCAACGGCCCCGGTCGCGTCCGCGCCCTCCGCTTGCCAGCATATGGTCCCTGCGCAAACGCCGCGCAGCGTCCTCGTCGCCGACGAGGGCGAGGAAGGAGTCGGCCGCCCGGTCCCAGGCGTCGCGTTCCTCATCCGGCCGCGGGTCGTAGCCGGGCCCATGATGCCCACCGAAGCCGTAGGCGCCCACCCAATCGTCGCCGGGGCTTTGGGCGGCGGTTCCGGATGGGCGGCGATCAACATAATCGGTCTTCATTTCGTTCACCTGGCCGGGGAGTCCCGGTGTCCGCTGATGATCTCTCTTCGCCAACGACGGCTCTCCAGGGACGTTCCACCTCCACTGTGTCCGGTCAGCCACTCCGGCTTCTGCACGCGCTTGTCGTCCGGCTGCGGGTCGGGAAGGTCGCTCACCGTCACCGAACGGGCGGCCGCGATTTCCTCGGGCTTGCGGTGGCGAACGAACACCGGCTTGACGCGCCACGTCACGGTGATGGACCGCCCGGCCGCGACCGGAGCGAGTTTGACCTCGATGGAGGCGAGCGCCAGCGTGTCGGCCGCCGGGTTCATGCTGTCCACCACCGGCCACCCGGATGTGCGGCGGGGCGGGATCGGTCTGCTGGGCCTCGCCACCTCTCACCCCATCGACCGGTGGCTGATCCGCCGCGTCCTCCTCACCGGGTGAAATAGTCGCTGAGCGCCAGGCCGAACAGGATTGCCAGCCACAAGGGTGCCGCTGCGCCGGCCAGCCGCACCAGCGGTCGGGTGCGCCGGAAATGCATGTAGAACCACAGGATCAGCGCGGTCTTGGCGACGGCGATGCCCAGATTCAGGACGGTGTTCCAGGAGCCCAGGTGCAGGAACGAGACGCCCACGGTCGCCACCAGCAGCACCATCAGCGCCACCCACACCAGAACGGAGGTCGCGCTCTCTCGTCGAAGCATGGGGAATCACCGCGAAACCAGATAGAGGGTGGGGTAGAGGAACATCCAGACGATGTCGACGACATGCCAGTAGAGGCCCGGCAGTTCCACGCTGGTGCTGCGCTCCGGCACCTTCAGATAGCCGCCGAGCACCCGCGCCGACAGGCCCAGCATCAGCAGCACGCCGATGGTCAGATGCAGCGCGTGCAGCCCGGTGGCGGCGTAGTACAGGTTGAAGAACAGCTCGGCGCCGGGCTGGTCAGCCAGCCGGAATCCCGGGCCGGGCATCAACCCCTCGCGGAACTCCGTGACATACTCGTATGCCTTGATGGCCAGGAAGACGACGCCCAGTCCCGCGGCGCCCGCCAGCAGTCCGGCGGTGCGCTCCTGCCGCCCCTGCCGCGCCGCGGTGACCGCCAGCGCCACCAGCAGCGAACTGGTCAGCAGCACCCCGGTGTTGAGCGTGCCGAGCAGCTTGTCCAGGTGGCCGCTGGCGAGGCGCACGCCCTCCGGCATCCGAAGGCGCACCACGGTCAGCGCGAAGAACAGCGCGCCGAACATCATCGCCTCGGTGGCGAGGAACAGCCACATGCCGAGGTGGTTGGCCTCCTCGCGTTGCCCGGCGTGGACGAAGGGCTCGGTCGTCATCCTTGCTCCTCCCGGGCCGGCGGGTAGTCGTAGGCCTTCCAGGTCACCACCGGGATCTCGTCGAAATTGTGCTTGGGCGGCGGCGAGGGGACGCGCCATTCCAGTCCGGTGGCGCCCCACGGGTTGGCGGGCGCACGCGGCCCGTAAAACAGCGACCACAGCAGGTAGACCAGCGGCAGCAGGTAGCCGACGCCGAGCATCACCGCGCCGGCGCTCGACAGCACTTCCCAGCTCAGGAACTCCGGCGGGTAGGAATGGTAGCGGCGCGGCATGCCCAGCCAGCCGAGGATGTACTGTGGGAAGAAGGTGATGTTGAAGCCGAAGAAGATCAGCAGCGCCGAGATGCGGCCCCAGAACTCGGAATACAGGCGCCCGGTCATCTTCGGCCACCAGCAGTGCAGCGCACCCAGGTACGCCGACACCGCCCCGCCGACCATGATGTAGTGGAAATGCGCCACCACGAAGGCGGTGCCGTGCGCGTGCACGTCGAGCGCCAGGCTGGCCAGGATCAGCCCGGTCAGCCCGCCGAACACGAACAGCCCGATGAAGCCCATGGCGTAGAGCAGCGGTGCCCTCAGGTCGAGCTGGCCTTTGTAGAGCGTCGCCGTCCAATTGTAGACCTTGACCGCCGAAGGTGCGGCGACGAGAAAACTGAGAAAGGAAAAGACCATGCTGGCGTACATGGACTGTCCGGCCACGAACATGTGGTGGCCCCAGACCAGAAAGCCGATGATGGCGATGGCGATGGAGGCGAAGGCCACGAACTCGTAGCCGAACACGCGCTTCCGGGAGAAGGTGGTGACCAGCTCCGTCACCACGCCCATGGACGGCAGGATCATGATGTAGACCGCCGGGTGGCTGTAGAACCAGAAGAGGTGCTGCCACAGGAGCGGGTCGCCGCCGAGGTCGGGGTCGAACACGCCGATGCCCAGCGCCCGCTCCAGCGCCAGCAGGATCAGCGCCATCGCCAGAACCGGTGTCGCGAGCACCAGGATCACGCTGGTGGCGTAGTGCGACCACACGAAGATCGGCAGCCGGAACCACGTCATGCCCGGCGCGCGCAGCGTGTGGATGGTGACGATGAAGTTCAGCCCCGTCAGGATGGAGGAGAACCCCACCACGAAGATCGCCGCCGCCGCCATGACGGTGTGGCCCGGCGCGTACTTGGTGCTGAGCGGCGTGTAGAGCGTCCAGCCCGTTTCCACCCCGCCGGCCACCAGCACGTAGGCGGTGAACAGGCCGCCCAGCACATAGATGTACCAGGACAGCAGGTTGAGGCGCGGGAAGGCGAGGTCGCGCGCGCCGATCATCAGCGGGATCAGGAAGTTGCCGAAGACCGTGGGGATCGACGGGATCAGGAAGAACCACACCATCACCACGCCGTGCAGCGTGAAGGCGCGGTTGTAGCCGTCGGCGCTCAGCAGGTCGAGCTTCGGCGTCAGCAGCTCCAGCCGCACCGCCGCCGCACCCAGCGCGCCGAGGAAGAAGAAACCGGTGATGGAGACCATGTAGAGGATGGCGATGCGCTTGTGGTCGGTGGTCAGCAGCCAGGAGCGCAGCGTGTAGCCCGCCTCGATGTAGGTGCGGGGGCGGGCTACACGCTGCGCTC
>NZ_WHOR01000243.1:0-8928 GCF_013340925.1 Azospirillum formosense | reverse complement strand
GTCAAGTTCCCTCCCCTGCGTCAGCGGGGGAGGGTTAGGGAGGGGGCAAAAATACGCCACGTCCCTGATTTCCTTCCACACCGCCCGCGACTCGTCCCGATCCAGCACGGCGTCGGCGCCCAACTCTTCCTTCAGCGCGGCCACACGGGCGGTGACGGACGGACCAAAGCCTTCCACCCGCACCAGCGTGACCGCCCCGCCCACCGCGGCGACCGCCCGCACATGGGATCGTGCCGCCACCGCAGCCGGCAGATGGACGGCGCCGGACACGTCGTAGGGGCTCTGCAGCGCCGCGGTCAGCGCCGCCACGGCCCCGGCGTCCTCGCGCCCGGCCAGCAGCAGCGTCCGGACGTCCTCCGGCGCCGGCAGCACCTTCACCGTCAGTTCGGTCAGGACGGTCAGCGTGCCGAAGGACCCGGCCATCAGCTTGGGCACGTCGTAGCCGGTGACGTTCTTCACCACCTTGCCGCCGCCCTTGTAGAGGTCGCCGCGCCCGTTCACCCCCTCGATGCCCAGCGTGTGGTCGCGGGCGGAACCGGCGCTGATGCGCCGCGGCCCGGCCAGCCCGCTGGCGACCACCCCGCCCAAGGTGCCCTGCCCCTCCGGCCGGCCGAACAGCGGCCCGAGGTCCTGCGGCTCGAAGGCGAGCTGCTGCCGCCGCTCCGCCAGCATCGGCAGGATCTCGGCCATCGGCGTGCCGGCCTTGGCGGTCAGCACCAGCTCTTCCGCCTCGTAGGCGACGACACCGGACAGGCCGGACAGGTCGAGTGTGTAGGCGGTCTGGATCGGACGCCCGAGGCCGCGCTTGGACCCCGAACCGGCGACGTCCAGCGGCGTCCCTTCCGATAAGGCCCAGCGCACCGCGTCGGCGGCCTGGGCCGCCGAGTCGGGCTTGACGGTGGTCACGGTCATGCGGATGGCCTCAAAAGCGGGGAATGTCGGGGAAGCGCAGCTCCCCCTTGTGGATGTGCACGCGGCCCAGCTCGGCGCAGCGGTGCAGCTTGGGGAAGACCTTGCCGGGGTTCAGCAGCCCGTCGGGGTCGAAGGCGCATTTGATGCGCTGCTGCTGGTCGAGATCGACCTCGTCGAACTGGTCGGTCATCAGGTCGCGCTTCTCCACCCCCACGCCATGCTCGCCGGTCAGCACGCCGCCGACCTCGACGCACAGGCGCAGGATGTCGTTGCCGAAGGCCTCCGCCCGCTCCAGCTCACCCGGCTTGTTGGCGTCGTAGAGGATCAGCGGGTGCAGATTGCCGTCGCCCGCGTGGAAGACGTTGGCGACCCGCAGCGCGTAGCGGTCGGACATCTCCTGCATGCGGTGCAGCACCAGGGGCAGCGCCTTGCGCGGGATGGTGCCGTCCATGCAGTAGTAGTCGGGGCTGATGCGCCCCACCGCCGGGAAGGCCGCCTTGCGCCCGGCCCAGAAGGACAGCCGCTCCTCCTCCGAGGTCGAGACGCGGGAGTAGCAGCAGCCCTTGGACCGCGCGATCTCCGCCACCTCGTCGATCAGATGGTCGACCTCCGCCGCCGGGCCGTCCAGTTCGACGATCAGCAGGGCCTCGACGTCCAGCGGGTAGCCGGCGTGGACGAAATCTTCCGCCGCGTGGATCGCCGGCCGGTCCATCATCTCCATGCCGCCGGGGATGATGCCCGCGGCGATGATGGCGGCCACGCAATCGCCGCCCTGCTCGCTGGTCGGGAAACCGATCAGAACGGCGCGGGCGGTGGCCGGTTTTTTCAGGATGCGCACCGTCACCTCGGTCACCACCCCCAGCAGCCCCTCGGAGCCGGTGACCACGCCCATCAGGTCGTAGCCGCCGGCGTCGAGATGCTTGCCGCCCAGCCGCAGGACGGTGCCGTCCATCAGCACCATCTCCAGCCCCAGCACGTTGTTGGTGGTCAGGCCGTATTTCAGGCAATGCACCCCGCCGGAATTCTCGGCGATGTTGCCGCCGATGGTGCAGGCGATCTGGCTGGAGGGGTCGGGCGCGTAATAGAAGCCCTCATGCGCCACCGCGGTGGAGATGCCGAGATTGGTCACCCCCGGCTGGGTCACCACGCAGCGGTTGGCGAAGTCGATGTCGAGGATGCGGTTGAACTTGCCCATCCCCAGCAGCACGCCGTCGGCCAGCGGCAAGGCTCCGCCCGACAGGGAGGTCCCGGCGCCGCGCGGCACCACCTTCACCCCCATTTCCTTGCAGGTTTTGAGCACCCGGCTCACCTGCTCCGTCGTGCTGGGCAACACCACGACCATGGGAAGCTGGCGGTAGGCGGTCAGCCCGTCGCATTCATAGGCGCGCAGTTCGCTTTCGTCGGCGATCACTCCCTCGCCGGGCACGATGGCCCGCAGCGCTGCGATGATCTCTCGGCGGCGCGCGATGACGCCGTCGTCGGGCGCGGGCATCCGCATGGCCGGCCGTCCTCCCCCATGTTCCGTCGCCCGGATTGTTCCCGCGGCGTTCCGTTCCACAGGTAACATCGGACGGGAGGCGACGCCAGCCCCCGCTTGCGTTCCGCCCTGCCGTCGGTGGACTCAGCCCCCTCAACCTTGGCGGAAAGCCGATGTCCAGATTGCCATTTTTACGGCAACCGATACAAAGAGAACCGCGGCGCGCCGCGCCGGCTCACAGTCCATGCCTTGCGAACGCTACGGAACGGAGAGACGCCAATGCACCCCGGCAATCCCGAGATCGATGTCTACATCGGCGAAATCCGCCTGTTCTCCTACACCCGCCTACCCCTCGGGTGGTTGCCGGCGGATGGGCGTCGGCTCTCGGTCAACCATTTCATCGCGCTTTTCTCGCTGATCGGCACGAGCTATGGCGGCGATGGAGAAAAGGAATTCGCTTTGCCGACGCTGGAGTCGCCCGCTCCCGGCCTGCAGTACTGCATTACCGTTGGCGGCGTGTTTCCGCGCCTGCAGGACTGAACGCTCTCCGGACACGCCAAAACGCGACGCCGCGCCGTCCCGGAGGAACGGCGCGGCGTCGCGTTCAACAGCACAGCACGCGTCGGCCGGGCGGACCCGGCCGCCGGTCTCAGCCCTGGCGGGCCTTGAAGCGCGGGTTCTGCTTGTTGATGACGTAGACGCGGCCCTTGCGGCGGATCACGCGGCAGGCCTTGTGGCGCGTCTTCATCGACTTGAGAGAGTTAACGATCTTCATAGTTCTTCATCCTGGTCGGTCGGCGGCTCGATCGAAGGCGCGCACCATAGTGCGGCGCACCCCTGCTGTCAACGGCCCCCGTCGCGGTTGCGTTTCCCGCCGGACAAGGCCGTTTCGACGCTACTCAGCCGGTTTCAGCGCGTAGAAACGGCACACCTTCATGCCCGCCTCGATGGCGGACACGCGGCGGACCCACAGTTCCACCTCATCCATCACCGCGAGCTTGGTTTCATGATCCAGATGATGGCGCTCCAAGTGCTCGACCAGCCCCTGGATGGCGCTCACGATCAGGCCGCGGTGGGTGTCGGTGATGTCCTCGGCGATTCGCAGGTCCAGGTTCCGCTGGGCAAAGGCGGCGGCCATCTGGTCCTTGGACCACAGATGCGGCTGCATCGGTTCCTTGTCGCACCAGACCTGGACGGCCTTGGCTCCGGCCAGCGCCGGGTCGATCACGTAATCGGTCATCAGCAGATGGCCGCGCGGCTTCAGCGCTAGTTCCATACCGTCGAACAGCTGATCCTTGCCGCGGACGGAGAACATCCCCTCCTTGTAGACGATGGCGTCCACGCGCTTGGGATAGCTGAAATTCTCCGGATCATAGGTTTCGATCGGGGCCTTCTTCTCCAGCCCCTCCTTGAAGGAGCGGATCATCCCCTCCTTCGCCAGAAGCTCCGACGCCTCCAGACCGGTGACCCAGCAACCGTACTTGCTCGCCATGGTGCGGCTGGTGCCGCCCAGACCGGCGGACAGGTCCAGCACGCTCATCGCCGGGTTCAGGCCGAGCGGTTTCACCAGATAGGGGATGTGGTCGTGACCGCCCGGCGTGTTGAAGCCCTCGCCCCACAGCTTCTCCGCCACTTCGATTCGCGTGGCGCTCCACAGCGGCTTGCCCCAGCGGTTCACGCCGGGGCCGGGACCCCGGACGGCGGGTTGGGGCGGAGCGGCGCCAGCCTGCGGCTTGCCGTCCTCCCCGCCGCCCCTGCCCTTCAGGCCGGAGAGGTCGTACCCCTCCCACCAGGCGTGAAGGCGGGTCTTGAGCGTGATGCGGGGACCGCCCGCGTGATCGTGTCCGCTGTTATCGCTCATCGCCTTCGCGCCTGCCCCGTTGCCTGGACCGCCGGACGACCGGTTCGTTCGCGCGGCGGACATTGCCTTTCCGCAACGCGAACAAATTCATTCCGACTTTCACAGTATCCGGGCGCTCCGTTCGTGCAAGCGCTAAATCCGGCGTCACTTTACCGCAACGCCTTCTCCCTATGCGGGTCGTCCATGGCGGCGACCCGCGTCCCGGCGGCGCGCAGCACCGCGGTGCAGGCGGGCGGCATGTTGACGTAGCGCGGCTGCGGCTTGCCGTTGTGCCTCTCCACCACCGGATAGACGGAGCCGAGCCAGGACGCGACCTCGTCGCCGCAGCCATCGCCATCGGGAATGTCGCGCTGGTCCTCGCACTGCGGGCTTCCCGCCGGGCAGCCCAGCCGGATGTGCATGTGCCCGTCATGGCCATGCCAGGGCCGCAGCTTGCGCAGGAAGGCGCGGTCCGGCCAGGCATGGCGGCACATGGCGAGCTTGATTGCCGGGTTGACGAAGATGCGGGTCACCCGCGGATCGCTGGCGGCAATGCGGACGAGCTGGGCCTGCCGCTCCGACCAGTCCTCGGTGACGCGGACGCGCCCGTAATCGACGTACTTGATCTCGGTCAGGCTTTCCCGCGCGTTGCGCCCCATCGGCGGATGGTCAAGCCGCAGCCAGACGTCGGCGTCGAGCCCGATCTGGTGGCTGGCGTGCCCGAAGCTCATCGGGCCGCCGCGCGCCTGTCCCATGTCGCCGATCAGCGCGGTCCCCAACCCGGCCGCCGCGACCTTCCGCCCGAAGCCCTTCAGGTAGTCGATCAGTTCCGGATGGCCGTAATAGCGTTGGCGGGACATGCGGATCACCTGATAGCCGGTGCCCTCCCCCGGCAGGGCCTGCGCCCCCGTGATGCAGCCCGCGGCGTAGCCGCCGATGGACTGGGCCGGTCCCAAGGCGGGACCGCCCACCTGACTCCAGGCGATGGAATTGGGAGCCGGCGGTGCGGGCTTCTTCTTCTTCGGCGATCCGGCCTCGGCCGGTCCGGCGAGAGCGGCGGCGATCAAACCGGCGGCGATCAGGGCCGCCGCAAGAATCCCGATCGTCGGGCCAACCGCCAAGCGCCCCATCATCTTCCCCCACGGACCGCCAATCGGGAAAGATTAGAGCCAATGTTCCTTAACGAAAGGTGAGGCTCACGCTCATGTCACAACCGATTTCCACTTGGCGGCTACGATGAAGGGGCACGCCCGGCCCCCGTTTACTGCTCAGTCCAAGGTCTGCCGGTAGCGTCTCAGAGCGACGACCGTGACCACAACCAGAAAAACCAGCAGCGCCGCTACCTCCCCGGCGATCTCCGCCGGGCCGTTGCCTTTCAGGAGGATGCCGCGGACGATGCGCAGGAAATGGGTCAGCGGCAGGATCTCCCCCACCGCCTGCGCCCAGCCGGGCATGCCGCGGAAGGGAAACATGAAGCCGGACAGCAGCATCGACGGCAGAAAGAAGAAGAAGGACATCTGCATCGCCTGAAGCTGGTTCTTCGCCACGGTGGAGAAGGTGAAGCCCACCGCCAGATTGGCGGCGATGAACAGCACCAGAACCACGGACAGCAGGGCCAGGCTGCCGACGATGGGCACGCCGAACAGCAGCCGGGCGGCCAGCACGATGATGACGATCTGGATGTAGCCGACCAGGATGAAGGGCACGATCTTGCCCAGCATCACCTCGAACGGGCGGACGGGCATGGCCAGCAGGTTTTCCATCGTCCCGCGCTCCCGCTCGCGGGTGACGGCCAGCGCGGTCATCATCACCATCGTCATGGTCAGGACCACGCCCATCAGGCCGGGCACCACGTTGTACTGAGTGATGCCCTCCGGGTTGTAGCGGCGGTGGACCCGCAGTTCGACCGGATCGGGGGTGGAGCGCAGAGGGGCCAGCGGCCCGGTCAGATCGGGGTCCAGCGCCTGCCGCGCGAGGGTGGACAGGGCGGCCAGCGCGTTGCTGGTCGCCGCCGGGTCCGTCGCGTCGGCCTCGACCAGCAGGACCGGCCGCTCGCCCCGCTGCAGGTCGCGGGCGAATCCGGCGGGGATGGTGACGGCGAACTGCACCCGCCCCTCCGCCAGCAGGCGGTCCAGCTCCGCCGGGCTGTCGGCGCCACGGGTCACGTCGAAATAGCCGGAATTCGCCATGGCCGACACCAGCGTGCGCGCGAAGGGGCTGGAGTCGGCGGCGTGGACGGCGGTCGGAAGGCTTTTGGGGTCTGAGTTGATGGCGAAGCCGAACAGCACGAGTTGGAGCACCGGCACCCCCACCATCATGGCGAAGGTCAGCCGGTCGCGTCGCATCTGGATGAACTCCTTCACCATCACCGCGACGAAGCGCGCGAAGGAAAACCTCGCCATGATGCCACTCCCGTTTCGCGTGACTCAGGATGGAAAAACATCTTTCTATTTCAACGCACCATCCAGTCACTTGGCGCCCGTTGACATATCTAAATTGCCTCAAGCATCGTTCAAATGGATTAACTCGTATGCGGGAGACATACCGTGACATCTATTCTTGCCAAGGGCGCCGCCGCCGTCGTCGCCCTGTTCCTGTCTCATGGCGCCGCCCTGGCCGGGCAACAGGATTTCACCATCGCGAACGAGACGGGCTACGCGCTGAAGCACATCTATGTCAGCGAGTCCGCCAACGAGAAATGGGACGAAGACATCCTCGGCCGTGACGTCCTCGACGACGGCGAGGAGTTCGAAGTGAGCTTCGACAAGGCCGAGAAGACCTGCAAGTGGGACATGAAGGTCATCTACGACGACGGCGAGTCGGCGGTCTGGCAGAACTTGAATCTCTGCAAGATCTCCAAGCTGACGCTGCGCTGGAACAAGAACACCGGCGTGACCTCCGCATCGATCGAATGACCGCGCGCCGTCCCCGCACCGTCTTTCGCAAGGCTGTGGGGACGGCCTGACTTTGCCCACCGGCGGCGCGGTCATGCGAAATTGTCCGTGCTGCGGTTCATCAGATGGATAAACACGTCCTCCAGCGTCGGCTCCGTCCGCCGCACCAGCAGGCCCGAATCGGCGGCCCAGGGGCGCAACGCCTCCTCCAACTCCGCGCCATCGCCGCCGCTGACATGCAGCCGGGCGCCGAAGGCGGCGACCATTTCGACACCGGGACAGCTCTGCAGCGCCGCCGCGACATGACCAAGATTCGGCCCGCCCGCGGCCCGCGCGCCGACCTCGTAGGTGACCAGCCCCGAATTGGCGATCACCTCCTCCACGCTGCCCTGGGTCATCAACCGGCCGTAGGCGAGGTAGGCGATGGCGTGGCAGCGTTCCGCCTCGTCCATGTAATGGGTGCTGACCAGCACGGTCAGCCCGTCACCGGCCAAGCGGTGGATCTCGTCCCAGAACTCCCGCCGCGCCTTGGGATCGACGCCCGCGGTCGGCTCGTCCAACAGCAGAAGCTTCGGCTCGTGCAGGATGCAGGCGGCCAGCGCCAGACGCTGCTTCCAGCCGCCGGACAGCTCCCCCGCCAACTGCGCCCGCCGGTTGCCCAGCCCCAGCCGGTCCAGCGCCGCGGCGACCTTGCCCCGGCGGTCCGGCAGACCGTACATGCGGGCGACGAAATCCAGATTCTCGGCGATGCTCAAATCCTCCCAGAAGCTGAACTTCTGGGTCATGTAGCCGACTTGCCGCTTGATGGCGGCGCTCTGGCTGCGGATGTCGAGCCCAAGGCAGGTCCCCTCCCCGGCATCGGGGGTCAGCAGCCCGCAGAGCATGCGGATGGTCGTCGTCTTACCCGACCCGTTCGGCCCCAAAAAGCCATAGATCTGCCCACGCGCCACCCGAATGGAAAAACCGTCCACCACCGTCTTGGCGCCGAAGCGCTTGACCAGTCCGCGCACGTCGATGGCAGGTCCCCCCGTCATCGCGGCAACTCCACATCCACCGGAAGGCCCGGGTTGAGCGTCCCCCCATCCTCCAGCCGCGCCTCGACGCGGAAGACCAGCTTCTCGCGGCTGCCGACGCTGTAGATCACCGGCGGGGTGTATTCCACCCGTGGCGCCACGTGGGTCACGCGCGCCGACAGGCCGGGCGGGCAGCCGTCGCAGCGCACCGTCACCCGGTCCCCCGGACGGACGCGGGCCATCAGCGTTTCCGGAACGAAGACCACCAGCTTCCGCTTCCCCGGCGGCAGAAGCGAGACCACCGGGGCGCCCGCCGGCACCCATTCGCCGGGGTTGAACAGCGTGTCCTCGACCAGCGCCGCCTCGGGCGCCGATGGAGCCAGTTCGGCAAGACGCTTGTCCGCCTGGGCCAGGGCGGCTTCCGCTTGGGCAACGGCGTTCTCGGCGGCGCGGATCTGGTCGGGACGGGCCGGCAGGTTGGAGACGGCCAGCTGCGCGGTCAGCTCCTCCAGCCGCCCACGATCGCGGTCGCGGGTGGCGCGGGCGGCATCAAGCCGATCATTGGAGCTGACCTTGCGCGCCACCAGGGTTTGCTGCCGCGCCAGCTCCGCCTCGGAATAGCGCAGCGCCGCCTCGGCCTGCGCGCGCTGGGCGGCGACCACCGCCAGCTCGTCGGGGCGCCGGCCCGTCCGCAGATCGGCCAGTTGCGCCCGCGCCTGCGCGAGCGCCGCGGCCAGCCGGTCGCGCTCCGCCCGCGCGCTGGTGCGGTCGAGCGCGAACAGGGGTGCGCCC
>NZ_WHOR01000242.1:0-9043 GCF_013340925.1 Azospirillum formosense | reverse complement strand
GCTCGTCCCCCGCGGCGATGGCGGGATGGCTGGACAGGATCTGCTCGACCAGCGTGGTGCCGGAGCGCGGAGCACCCGCGATGAAGACCGGCCGCGGCCCGGCGGCGGGCGTGGCGGGGCCCGGCCACCGGCGCCGGCCCGCCGCCACAAAGAAGGGCGGAAAGCGTGCGGGTTGGTCTCCCCCCCCCCCCCCCCTGCACAGGGGGGGGAGGCCCGGGGAGGGGCTCCGTCTCCCGTACCGACGCCAAAGAAAAAGCCGCCGCGGTCACCCCGCGGCGGCTTTTTCCTTTTTCAAACCGCCCTCACCCCTCCTCGTCCTCCTTGATGAGGTCGCGGTAGGCGTGCCAGCTCGCGTGCCCGACCAGGGGCAGGGCGACGATCAGCCCGAGGAAGCCGGTCAGCAGCCCGGCGCCGGTGACCAGCACGATCAGCCCGGCCCACAGCGCCATGACCCGCGGGTTGCGCAGCACCGCCATGGCCGAGGCCAACGCGGCGGCGAAGACGTCCACCGGGCGGTCCATCATCATCGGCAGGGCGGTGACGTTGGTGATGAAGGCGAAGGCGGCGAAGGCGAAGCCCAGCGCCGTGATGAAGACGGTGAAGACCAGACCGTCGAGGCTGAACATCTGCGCCACGAAATGGTCGAGCGCGATGGCCTCATGCGGGAAGAACAGGGCGAAGGCCACCACGTTCATCCGTGCCCAGATCATCACATAGAGCATCAGGATCAGGCCGGCGGTCAGGATGTGGTAGGGGTTGGCCCGCCACGCGGTCAGCGCCCGCCACAGGCTGGGCCGGCGCCCCTCCTCGACGTCCTTGGAAATCCGGTAGAGGCCGAGCGCCAGGAGCGGGGCGATCAGCAGGAAGGCGCCGATCATCGGCGCGATCAGATAGGCCATCCCGGCCAGGACCAACCCGCCGGTCAGCGCGAATCCGATGGCGACGAACAGAGCGCCATAGGCGAGGCTGACCCAGCCCGACGCCCGAAGGTCTGCCCAGCCCGCCCGCAGCCAGCCCAGCGCCTGATCGGCGGTGACCGTGCGGACACGGTCCGCGTAGGGCAGGCCGGCCAGCGGGTCGGCGGGGCCGGTGTGATGGGCATGTGTCATGGCGAACCTCCAACCGAGTCCGGCAACCGAGTCTGGCGATGGGGACCGTGCCAACCAACTCATCGGAAATGGTGAGTTCAAAGGCAATCCGTAAGACGGATTAATCACATTTCGGGCCTTTTTCCCGGAGGCCATCGGGCAAGCCGGAGCGTTGCCGGGAAAAGGGTTCCGCCAGAAAGGCTTAGCTTGACGGTCACCGGACCCGGTGGCACGCTTGCGCGCAGGTCAAGGAGCGCGGTCCAAGGGCGCTCGAACCGGGGGAAACGGAATCGCCATGACCAAATCAGAGCTGATTCAACGGCTCGCGGAGCGCAATCCGCACTTGTACCAGCGCGACATCGAAAAGATCGTCGGCACCATCTTCGACGAGATCTCCGAAGCGCTCGCCCGTGGCGACCGGGTGGAGCTGCGCGGGTTCGGAGCCTTCTCCGTCAAGCGCCGCGACGCCCGCACCGGCCGAAACCCGCGCACGGGCGAAGCCGTCGAGGTGGGCGAGAAGGCGATCCCCTTCTTCAAGACCGGAAAACAGTTGCGCGAGCGCTTGAACACCGACGAATGATGTCCGTTCATTGACAGCCCGTCACTGAGTCATCGGCCCGGACCCGGCGTTGCCCCGCCAGACCACGGACACCCGATCATGGATACGAGGACCACACCCGTGCGTTTCATCGCCCTCATCATCGCCGTTCCCATCGCGCTGGCCGCGGTGCTGTTCGCCATTTCCAACCGTGGCCTGGTCACGCTGTCGCTCTGGCCGCTGCCCTTCACGCTGGAGGTCCCGGTCTATCTCGCCACGCTGGTGGCGCTGGTGATCGGCTTCCTGGCCGGTGGCGTCGTCGCCTGGAACGCCCAGCGCCGCTACCGCCGCCGCGCCCGCCGCTCCTCCGACCGCGTGTCCTACCTGGAGTGCGAGTTGAAGGAGACGCAGGCCCGCGCCGCCGCTGCGGAGAAGCGTCTGGCCGAGATGAACCGTCCGCTGTCCGGCACCGCCGGCCTGCCCGCGGTGACCGGGTCCGGCGCCGCCCTGCCGGCGACCACGGTCCACTGACCGCCCGCCGGTAACCCCTTCGGCCTCCCGTCCGGCCGGGGGGCGGGAGGGGGTTCCGCTTTGCCGGACCTGTGGAGGGAGCCGCCGATGCGCACCGTCACCGGAGCCGAGCTGAAGTCCGTCCTGCACTTCCGCATGCTGATCGAGCGCATGCGGCAGACCTTCCGCGCCGGGGTCGAGGTGCCGATGCGGCACCACCACACGGTCGAGACCTATGGCCAGAACGACGGCACGCTGCTGCTGATGCCGGCGTGGCAGGTCAACCAGTCCATCGGCGTCAAGGTGGTCACGGTCTTCCCCGACAATGGGGCGAAGGATCTGCCGGCGGTGCAGGGCCTCTACCTGCTGATGGACGGCAAGACGGGGATGCCCCAGGCGGTTCTGGACGGCACCGCCCTGACCAAGCGGCGCACAGCGGCGGCCTCCGCGCTCGCCGCCTCCTACCTCGCGCGGCCCGACTCGGAGCGGTTGCTGATGGTCGGCACCGGGGCGCTGGCGCCCGAGCTGATCGAGGCCTTCGCCACCGTCCTGCCGATCAAGCATGTGCTGGTCTGGGGCCGCAGCCTCGAGAAGGCGAAGAAGGTGGCCAGCCGCTTCCACCGTCCGAAATTCCGTATCGAGGCCACGGCCGACCTGGAGGGGGCGGTGCGCGGCGCCCAGGTGATCTCCTGCGCGACGCTGGCGAAGGAACCGCTGATCCGCGGCGAGTGGCTTCAGCCGGGCGCCCATCTCGACCTCGTCGGCGGCTTCACCCCGGAGATGCGCGAGGCCGACGACGACTGCATCCGCCGCTCCCGCGTCTTCGTGGACACCCGCGAGGGGGCCTGCACGGAGGCGGGGGACATCGTTCAGCCGATGAAGGCCGGCATCCTGACCGACGCGGACATCGCCGGCGATCTGTACGACCTGACCCGCGGCCAGCGCGCCGGGCGCCGCTTCTACGACCAGATCACCCTGTTCAAGTCGGTCGGCACCGCGCTGGAAGACCTCTGCGCCGCCCAGCTGGCGGTGGAGATGGTGATCCACAACGACACGATCCGCTGAGGCGTTTTCCCATCATGACTCTCCGCATCACCGTCGTCGGCGCCGGCATCATGGGGCTGTGCACCGCCTGGGCGCTGGCCCGCGCCGGGCATGAGGTCGCGGTCTTCGACCAGGGCCAGGTGCCCAACCCCTTCGGCAGCTCCGTGGACCAGCACCGGCTGTTCCGCCACGCCTACGGCGCCAGCGCCGGCTACGCCCGCATGGCCGACACCGCCTTCCAGGCGTGGGAACGGTTGTGGACCGATCTGGGCGAACGGCTGTTCGTCCCCAGCGGCACGCTCTGCACCGCTTCGGCGGAGGACGGCCGGCGCTGGCTGGCCGACAGCGCCGACGTACTGGAGTCGCTGGGCCATCCCTTCCGCCGCCTGACCCCGGCGCAGATCGCCGCGGAGTTCCCGCTGGTCGACGCCAACGCGGTGGCGGAGGGGCTGCATCTGGAGTCGGGCGGCGTGCTGCTCGCCGGGCGGATCGTGGAGCTGCTCAGCCACCATCTGAACGCGCTGGGGGTGACGGTCCACGCGCGTGCCCCCGTGACGGCCATCGACGCGGAGCGCGCCACCGTGACGCTCGCCGACCGCCGGACCATCGGCGCCGACGCGCTGGTGGTCGCCGCCGGGGCCTGGGTAACGAAGCTGCTGCCGGAAACGGCGGCGCGCCTGACCCCGTCGCGGCAGGTCGTGGCCTATCTGATGCCGCCGGAGGGGCTGCGCGGCGTCTGGGCGACGGCGCCGATGCTGATCGACGCGGACGGCGAGAGCGGGGTCTACGTCGTTCCCCCGGTGGCCGGCACGACGATGAAGGCGGGCGACCACCGCTTCTCGCGCGTCGGCGACCCGGACACCGACCGCGATCCCGATCCGGACGAGGCGCGCGACGTGCTGGACCGCGCCCGCCGGGTGCTGGCGGACGGCCATCGCTACAGCCTCGCCAACGCGGCGACCTGCTTCTACACGGTGACCGACGACGAACGCTTTGTGGTCGAGCCGCTGTCCGCCCGCTGCTGGCTGATGAGCGCCTGCTCCGGCCACGGCTTCAAGTTCGCCCCGGCGCTGGGCGAGGCGCTGGCCGCCGCCATCGCCGATCCGGCGCAAGCTTCGCAATTGCCGGACTGGGCCGCCGGGCGCTGACCCTGGGAACCGGCGGAACGGTGCGGCTCCGCCCCTGTTGAGAGGGCAATCAGCCTGTGTTGGCTGAAGCCTTACCGACAGGGAGTGAAGCATCCATGGCCGACGAACCTCGCAAAGTGGGTGTCTATGACACGGACGGCAACCGGACGGCGACGGGCGGTGCGGCCGGCTCCATGAACTGGTGGGTCATCGCGCTGGTCGTGCTGGTGGTCCTCGCCCTCCTCTATTTCTTCCTCTGAGTCCGGACCGTGTCCGGAGCGGACCAGCACAGGAGCGGGTTCATGAACAAGAAGACCATTGTCGCGCTGTACGACGATCTGTCCGGCGCCGAACGCGCGCTGAGCGAACTCGAAGCCGCCAATCTGAGGCAGGACTTCACCATGATGGGCGCCGACAGCGCGAAGCTGGGCTCCTCGGCCAGTCTGGCGACCGAGAACCGGCTGGAAAGCTGGCGCCACGCCGCCGATTTCGGGGAGGACCCGAATTTCGACGCCCGCGACCGCCGGGTCTCCATGCTGACCGGTGTCGGCGTGACGCGGGAGGACGCGGAGGTTTTCGCCGAGGGCGTGCGCCGCGGCGGCGTGCTGCTGGTCGGCCGGGTCGAGGTGGCGATGTGCGACTCCGCGCTGGCCGTCATGCAGCGCCACGGCTCGGTGGACATTCCCGGCCGGGCGCAGGGCTACCGCGAAGCCGGCTGGAGTGGCTATGACGCCGCCACCGCCGATTACGACAGCGCGCAGGTCGCCGAGGAGCGCCGCCGCGCCGCCGCCGCCTCGCTGCGCGACGTCAACACGCAGGGGGCCAACCCGGCGGCGGGCGCTCCGGCCGCCACGCCGACCGCTGCTCCGGCGGCGAACCCGACCGGCCGCGTCGACGTGAACCGCGAATAGCGGTTCCGACCCGCTCTCCGGCCCCGGAAGTCTGGTGATTGCCGCCGGCCCTTGTTAGGCTGCGCGCCATCACCATCGTCCAGGGTCCGGAGAGCCGTTTTTCCATGAGTACGCCCAGCACGCCCAGCATCGCGCCCGCCTCGCGCATCTTCTGCGCCGTCGACACGACCGACCTCGACACCGCCCGCGACCTCGGCCGGCGGATCGCGGGGGTGGTCGGCGGGATCAAGCTGGGGCTGGAGTTCTTCATCGCCCACGGTCCGGCGGGCATCCGCGCGGTGATCGGCGAGGATGGCCCGCCGCTGTTCCTCGACCTCAAGCTGCACGACATTCCCAACACGGTGGCCGGCGGCATCCGGGCGGCGCTGCCGCTGAAGCCCGCCTTCCTGACCATCCACACCTCCGGCGGTCCGGCGATGATGCGCGCGGCGGCGGAGGCCGCGGCGAGCGCGGGTGAGGACCGTCCGAAGATCCTCGCCGTCACCGTGCTGACCAGCATGGACGCCGCCGATCTCCAGGCCGTCGGGCAGAGCGTCCCGGTGGCCGATCAGGTGAAGCGGCTGGCGCTGCTCGCCAAGGAATCGGGAGTGGATGGCGTCGTCTGCTCCCCCGCCGAGGTGGCGCTGATCCGCGAGGCCTGCGGACCGGACTTCATCCTGATGGTGCCGGGCATCCGCCCCGCCTGGGCTGCTGCCAACGACCAGAAGCGCGTCATGACTCCCGCCGAGGCGCTGGCCGCCGGGGCGGACCATTTGGTCATCGGGCGCCCGATCACCGGCGACGCCGATCCGGAAGCCGCCGCCCGACGCATCGTTTCGGAACTGTAAGGACCAGCCCCCATGCCCGTCCCCAAGCCTGTCAGCGTGAAGATCTGCGGCCTCACCGAGCCCTTGTCGCTGCACGCCGCCGTGGCCGGCGGGGCGCGCTATGTCGGCTTCGTCTTCTACCCGCCGAGCCCGCGCTCCATCGCACCGTCCATGGCGGCGGAGCTGGCGCGGCTGGTACCCACCGGCGTGCGCACGGTCGGGCTGTTCGTCGATCCCGAGAACGACTTCCTGGAGCATGTGGTCAGCCAAGTTCCCTTAGACCTGATCCAGCTCCACGGCAAGGAGACGCCGCGCCGCATCGCCGAGGTGAAAGCCGCGTTCAACATTCCCGTGATGAAGGCGATCAAGGTCGGCGGGCCGGAGGATCTGGCCGCCGCGCTGGAGGCCGCCGAGGTCGCTGACCGTCTGCTGTTCGACGCCAAGCCGCCGGCCAAGGTGTCGGCCCTGCCGGGCGGCAACGGCATCGCCTTCGACTGGACGCTGCTCGCCGGGCGGAGCTGGCCGAAGCCCTGGATGCTGTCCGGCGGGCTGAAGCCGGAGAACGCGGCAGAGGCCGTGCGGACCACCGGCGCCACGGCGCTCGACGTGTCGTCGGGCGTGGAGGACCGCCCCGGCCACAAGGACCCGGAGCTGATCCGCCGCTTCCTGAGCAGCGTGGCCGGGCTGTGACGCCGCGTCGCGGATGGGCATTTGAATAAAATTTGATGTTGCCGCAGGGCTTTCCCTTTTGGCGGATGGGCACAACTTAATCGCACGACCGGGTTGCGGACCCGGGGTATGACTTCGTGCGATACTGTTGGCATCCGCCGGCCGCGACCGATGGATGTGTCCGAAGGGAAGCCGTGCAAGCCCGATGACCAACTCGTCCGACACACGCTCGCCATCCGACAGCCTCGGCCTCGTCCTCGACGAGCATTTGCGATGGATCGGGCAGTGGCACCGCGCGGTCTTCTTCCGCAGCGGGCAGGGGGGCGAGCGGGTGTCGGCGCCGGCCTCCTTCGCGGCGTGGTGCGTGGCGGTCAACGCCGACGATCTGGCCCACCAGCCCGCCGTGGAGAAGCTGGTCACCCTGCATGAGCAGATGCACCGCAAAGCCAAACTGCTTCTGCTGAAGGCGGCCGGCGGCGAGAGCCCCAGCGAGGCCGACTATGAGGGGGTGATCGCCCGCTTCGAGGAGTTCGTCCTGCATCTGCGCCGGGTCGAGCGCGCCTTCGGCGCGGCGGCGAGCGGGCTTGACCCGCTGACCGGCCTGCGCACCCGCCGCGGCATGCAGGAGGCGCTGGAGCGCGAGCACAACCGCTTCCGCCGCAACGGCCCGGCCTTCTGCGTCGCCATCTGCGACATCGACCGCTTCAAGGGCATCAACGACACCTATGGCCACGACATCGGCGACCGTGTCCTGGCCGCCACCGCCGCCGCCATCAGCCGGGGCATCCGCAGCTTCGACGAGGCCTTCCGCATGGGCGGCGAGGAGTTCCTGATCTGCTTGAAGGAAACCGGCCTCGCCGAGGGGTTCCGGGTCATCGAGCGGCTGCGCGGCGAACTGGCGCGGACCCCGGTGACGCTGCCGGACGGGCGGCGGGTTGCGGTTACCGCCTCCTTCGGGCTGGTCGAGGCCGGGGAGGATCTGCCGGTGGAGGAGATGGTGGTCTGCGCCGACCGCGCCCTCTATCAGGCGAAGAACAGTGGGCGCAACCGTGTGGTCCGCTACGGGGTCGACCAGCCGGAGGTCGTGGCGGGGCGCTCGGCGCTTCCCAACCGCCGCTGATTTTCGTCCTCCGAGCGGTGCATCCGGCGGGATCGCGTAAGGGCGGCTTGGCCGAAGCGGGTCCGCCGGGTTAGGATCGGGGTCTAGACAGGCCGCGGCACGAGATCCATGCGCACCCACACCGAATTTCCCAATCTGTTCATCCTCGACCACCCGCTGATCCAGCACAAGCTGACGCTGATGCGGGCCAAGGAACGCTCCACCGGCGGCTTCCGCACCCTGCTGCGCGAGATTTCGCTGCTGATGGGCTATGAGATCACCCGCGACCTGCCTTTGACGACCGAGCGGATCGACACGCCGCTCCAGCCCATGGACGCGCCGGTCATCGCCGGCAAGAAGCTGGCCATCGTGCCGGTGCTGCGCGCCGGCCTCGGCATGGCCCAGGGCCTGCACGAGCTGGTGCCGTCGGCGCGCGAGGGGCACATCGGCCTCTACCGCGACCACGACACCAAGATGCCGCACGAGTATCTGGTGAAGCTGCCGGAGGCCGAAGGCCGCCTGTTCATCGTCGTCGACCCGATGCTGGCGACCGGCAACTCCGCCGTCCACGCCTGCGACGTGCTGAACCGCCACGGCGTGGATGACGAGAACATCCGCTTCATGGCGCTGGTCGCAGCACCGGAGGGCATGCGCGTCTTCGCCGCCGCCCACCCGCGGGTGAAGGTCTTCACCGCCTCGCTCGACAGCCATCTGGACGAGAACGCCTACATCGTCCCCGGCCTGGGCGACGCGGGCGACCGCATGTTCGGCACCAAGTAACCACAAACGGCGGCCGCATCCCTGTCATACCGTCGGGGGAAAGGGATGCGGCATGTTGTCATTGCGAGTTATTCGCACAGTGTGAGACCATAGGGCTCCCGTTCGACACCTCCCTATGGGCGTAACTGGCCTTGACGACGGACACCTTTCAAACCCCCGGCCCGACACCGGGCGGCCCGGTTCAGGCCGCCGGCTTCCATTCCTCCCTCTGGCAACGCATCGGTTTCAGCGGTTGGACGCTGGCGACGCTGGTGATCGCGGCGCTGGTCACCCTGCCGGTGCTGGCGGTGATCAGCCGCGTCTTCGTGCCGACGGACGGGGTGTGGCAGCATCTGGTCGACACGGTGCTGGCGGAGTATCTGCTGAACACCGTGCGCCTCGTCCTCGGGGTGGGGGCCGGTGATTTTAACCCTCTGTCTACGCCGACGATCACGCCGCTGGCGATCCCCGTCGCTGCGCTCTCTCCTTCGA
>NZ_WHOR01000241.1:0-9065 GCF_013340925.1 Azospirillum formosense | reverse complement strand
TCCCCGGCCCTCCCCCGCTTCGCAGGGGAGGGAGCTTCATGTCCCCTCCTCCACCCAGCGGGGAAGGGTTAGGGAGGGGGCAATTACCCCTCGCCCAGCACCTCCAACAGCGCCAGCGCCACAACCTCCGTCGCCTTGAACAGGTCGGACAGCGGCAGGCGCTCGTCGGCGCGGTGGGCGTTGGCCTCCTCGATGGTGTGGGGGCCGGCGCCGAACAGGGCGATGGGCACGCCCGCGTCGGAGTAATGGCGCGCGTCGGTATAGAGCGGCACGCCCTTGGTTTCCACCGGCTCGCCCATCACGCGGCTGGCGTGGGCGCAGAGGACGGCGGCCAGCCGGTCGGTGCCGGGCAGCGGGGTCAGCGGGCGGGCCAGCAGGATGCGGCGGACCTCGACGCGGGCCTGCGGGAAGGCCTTCGCCGCTTCGGCGATCACCGCGCGCAACGTCTCCTCCACCGTCTCCGGTGCCTCCTCCGGGATCATGCGGCGGTCGAGGCGCAGGGTCACGCGGTCGGGGACGACGTTGGTGTTGATGCCGCCCTTGATCAGCCCGACCGTCAACTGCGGCGAGCCGATGCCGCCCACCGCCGACACGGTGCCGGCGTAGCCCTTGCGGTGCTCGTAGAGCGCGCCGAGGATCGCGGTGGCCGCCTCCAGCGCGTCGATGCCGGTCATCGGCAGGGCGGCGTGGGCGGACTTGCCGGTGACCTCGACCTCCAGATGCAGGCAACCGTTGTGCGCGGTGACGACGCCGTAGCTGAAGCCCGCGGCGATGGCGAAGTCCGGCTTGGTCAACCCCTCGTCGAGCAGCCATTTCGGCCCGATCTCGCCGCCGGCCTCCTCGTCGTAGGTCAGGTGCAGCTCCACCGTGCCGCGGTCCAGACCGGCCTTCTCCAGGGCCAGCAGGGCGTAGGTGTAGGTGACGAAGTCCGACTTCGAGACGGCGACGCCGCGCCCGTACATCCAGCCGTCCACCACCTCCGCCCCGTAGGGGTCGCGGGTCCAGCCCTCGCCCGGCGGCACCACGTCGCCGTGGGCGTTCAGCGCCACGGTCGGCCCGTCGCCGAAGCGGCGGCGCACGATCAGGTTGGTGGCGGAGATCATGCCGTTGGCCCGAACCAGCTCCGCCGGGACCGGGTGGCGCTCCACCGTCAGGCCCATGGCCTCCAGCAGCGCGGCGGCCCGCTCGGCGTGGGGGGCGCAGTCGCCGGCCGGGTTGTCGGAGGGCACCTTGACCAGTTCGGCCAGGAAGCGGACCTGCTCGTCGCGGGTCTGTTCCAGGAACGCGCGGATGGCCTGTTGGGCGGTGTCGGTCATGGTGTCGGGGTCTCGTGCTCGAAGTGACGGATGATGTCCAGGAGGATCTGCACCGACCGATCGGCGTCCTCCACGGTGATGGATTCGGCGGGGTTGTGGCTGATGCCGCCCGCACAGCGGACGAACAGCATGCCCATCGGCAGCACGCCGGCGAAGGCCATGGCGTCATGCCCGGCGCCGCTGGGCAGCGACAGGGGACGGACGCCGGCGCGGGTCACCGCCGCCTCGATCTGCCGCCGGATGCCGGGGGAACAGGGGGCGGCGGCCGCGTCGTGGGTGGTCTCCACGGCCAGTTCCACGCCACGGCGGGCGGCGATCTCCTCGAACGCGCCGAGGATGGTGGCGCAGGCGTCCCGCCGCACGGCGTCCTCCGGCGCGCGGACGTCGAGGGTGAAGGCGGCCTCGCCGGGGATGACGTTGACCGCGCCCGGCTTCGCCTCGATCCGGCCCACCGTCGCCACCAGCCCGGCGTCGGAGGCCGCGGCCACCCGCTCCGCCGCCAGGGTCATCTCGGCGGCGGCGGCCAGCGCGTCGCGGCGCAGCGCCATCGGCACCGTGCCGGCGTGGCCGGCCATGCCGCGCAGCCGGACGGCGAAGCGCGTGGCGCCGTTGATGGCCGTGACGATGCCGACCGGCAACCCTTCGGCCTCCAGCACCGGCCCCTGTTCGATGTGGACCTCCAGAAAGGCCAGCGCGTCGCCCGGCTTGCGGGCCGCCGCGGCGATGGCCTCGGGGTCGCCGCCGAAGGCGCGCAGCGCGTCGGCCATGCGCACGCCGTCGCGGTCGCGCGTCTCCAGCGCCGCCCGGTCGAAGCGGCCGGCGACGGCGCGGCTGCCGGTCAAGGTCACCGGGAAGCGCACGCCCTCCTCGTCGCCGAAGCCCAGCACCTCGATGGCGAAGGGCAGGCGCTCGCCGCGCCGGTCCAGCTCCGCCACCGCGGCGACGGCGGCGAGCACCCCCAGATTCCCGTCATACTTGCCGGCGTTGCGCACCGTGTCGATGTGAGAGCCGATCAGCAGGGCCGGCGCGCCCGGCACGGTCCCCTCGTAGCGGCCGACCACCGTGCCCGCCGGGTCGAGCCGGGCGTTCATCCCGGCCTTGCCCATCAGTTCCATCAGCCAGTCCGCGGCGGCGCGGTGCTGGGTCGTCAGGAACAGGCGGGTCAGCAGCCCCGGCTCCTCCGTGAAGCCGGCGAAGGCGTCGAGCCGCGCCATCAGGTCCGCGCCGAACCCCGTCATGGAAGCAGGTCCTTCAGGCGCAGCCAGGTGATGCGCTCGACCTGGGCCAGCGCCGTGGCGAACTCCTCCTCCGGGCCGTTGGACAGGCGGGTTTCGAACGCCTCCAGAATGTCGGCGCGGCTGCGGCCTTTGACCGCCAGGATGAAGGGGAAGCCGAAGCGCGCCTTGTAGGCGTCGTTCAGCTCGGTGAAGCGGGCGAACTCCTCGGGCGTGCAGCGGTCCAGCCCGGCGCTGGCCTGCTCCGCCGTGCTGTCGGCGGTCAGCTCGCCGCGCAGCGCCAGCCGGCCCGCCAGATCGGGGTGGGCGTTCAGCAGCGCCAGCTTCCGGTCACGGTCGGCGGCGCGCAGGACGGCGACCATCGCGGCGTGCAGCCCGTCCGCATCGTCGGGTACGTTTCCAGTATCCCAGGCGCCTTCGGCGACCCAGGGCGAATGTTCGAACACGCCGCCGAATCGGGCGACGAAACTTGCACGGTCCATCTCGCTCGGTCGCATCCCGGCCTTCCCTGATCGGTCCCCTGCCCCGCAGCATAACCGCAATCGCCGAGGTCCGCTTTTTCGATCCGTTTGAAAGTCTTTTTGCTCAGGCCCCGTTCGGACCGCGCGGCGGTGCGGCATGGGGTGCGGTATAAGGTCTCTTCGCGGCATTCCATGGCGAGGAGAAACCCATGTCCGGAAGCGGGCGCCTGACCACCCATGTTCTCGACACGACGCACGGACGGCCCGGCGCCGGGATCGCCGTCACCCTCTACCGCATCGACGGGGAGCGGCGGGAGCGGCTGACCCAAACGCGCACCAACGCCGACGGGCGCTGCGACGCGCCGCTGCTCGCCGGGGCCGACCTGACGCCGGGCGTCTATGAGCTGGTGTTCGAGGCCGGGGACTATTTCCGCGCCTCCGGCCTGGAGATGGCGGAGCCCGCCTTCCTCGACGTGGTGCCGATCCGCTTCGGCGTCGCCAACGCGGACCAGCACTATCACGTGCCGCTGCTCGTCTCCCCCTACAGCTACTCGACCTACCGGGGAAGCTGATCGGTCCAGGCGGCGAGCAGGCGGCGCTCCTCCGGCGTGATCCCGGTAACGTTGCCGGGGGGCATCGCGTCGGACAGCGCCGCCCAGGTCCGGATCTGGGGCGCGTGGCGGCCGATCGCCTCGGCGCTGTCCAGCATGACGCCGCGCGGCGCCACGCCGATCCCCTCCCACACCGGCTGCGCCGCGTGGCACATGGAGCAGCGGGACAGCACCACCTCCTCCACCTGCGCGAACTCGACCCTGGCCGGTGCTGCGGCGGCGCTCTCGGTCCGCGTGCCGGCGGCGCTCAGGCCCACGATGACGGCGACACCCGCGGCGGCGACCGCCCAGGTCCACCAGGGCGTCGGCTTGCCGGCGTGGCGGCTGTTGAAGAAGTGGCGGATCACCGCGCCCACCACCAGCCCCACCGCCACGATCACCCAGCTGTAGCGCGTGCCGAAGGCCAGCGGGTAGTGGTTGGAGATCATCAGGAAGACGACCGGCAGCGTCAGGTAATTGTTGTGCAGCGAGCGCTGCTTGGCCTGCTTGCCCAGCGCCGGGTCGGGCACCCGACCGGCCTTCATGGCGGCGACGGCCTTGGTCTGGTTGGGGATGATGATGCGGAAGACGTTGGCCGACATCATCGTGCCGATCAGCGCGCCCACATGCAGCATCGCCGCCCGCCCGCTGAAGAGGTGGCTGAGGCCCCAGGCGACCAGCACCAGGAAGACGAAGCCCGCCGCCGCCAGCTTCACGTCGTCCTTGCCAAGCGGCGACTTGCACAGCCGGTCGTAGACGTGCCAGCCCAGCCCCAGGGCGCCCAAGCTGAGCAGCACCGCCCCCCACCAGGGGATGTCCAGCACCGCCGGGTCGATCATGTAGAGTGCGGCGCCGTGGTAGTAGAGCACCGACAGCAGCGCGAAGCCGCTGAGCCAGGTGGCGTAGGCTTCCCATTTGAACCAGGTCAGCTTCTCCGGCAGCTCCGGCGGGGCGACCGTGTATTTCATCATGTTGTAGAAGCCGCCGCCGTGGACCTGCCACGCCTCCCCCGCCACGCCGTTGGGCAGGCCGTCGCGCCGCCGCAGGGACAGGTCGAGGTGAATGAAATAGAAGCTCGACCCGATCCAGGCGATGGCCGTGATGACGTGCAGCCAGCGCACCAGAAAGTTGACCCACTCCCAGACGATCGGCTCCATGCGTCGCGGCCTCTTCCGTTCGGTGATCCTCACCCTGAACTCTACGGTTGCCGCAGCGCAGCGGGGAAGCGGATGCGTGCACCAGCACTTTCAAAAAAAACGGAAAGGTGGGAGGATTCCCCATAACATGTGGGGAAAGGGCCAAGCGTGGCGCTGCTGGAGAACATGCGGGTGTTCGTGCGGGTGGTGGAGCTGGGCAGCCTGTCCGCCGCCGGGCGCAGCCTGCGCCTGTCGCCCGCCGTGGTCAGCCACCGGCTGCAAAGCCTGGAGGAGCATCTGAACGCCCGCCTGCTGAACCGCACCACCCGGCAGGTGCAGTTCACCGAGGCCGGAAAGGTCTTCTTCGAACATTGTCTGGAGGTGCTGGAGGCGGCGGAGCGGGCGGAGAGCAGCGTCGGCGCCATCGGCGGGGCCCCCGTGGGCAGCCTGCGGGTGACGGCGCCGCTGGGTTTCGGGCGGCGCATCCTGGCCCCGATGGTGCCGCGCTTCCACGCCGCCTACCCCCAGGTGGACCTGCGGCTGCGCCTGTCCGACCATCTGCTGGACCTGCTGCGCGAGGCGACCGACGTCGCCATCCGCATGGCGCCGCTGAAGGATTCCAGCTTCGTTGCGCGCAAGATCGCCGATCTGCCGCGGGTGCTCTGCGCCGCCCCCGCCTACCTGGAACGGCGTGGCGTGCCGGCCCGGCCCGAGGATCTGCTGTCCCACCACTGCCTGCTGCTGCGCTTTCCCGGATCGCAACAGTTCCAATGGACGCTGAGCACGCCGCAAGGCCCGATGACGCTGCCGGTGTCCGGCCAGTTCGACGCCGACGACGGCGACGTGCTGACCGGCTGGGCGCTGGCCGGGGAAGGCATCGTGCTGAAGCCGCTGTGGGAGGTCGCCGACCATCTGCGCCGCGGGGAGCTGCGCGTCGTCCTGCCGCACTGCCCGCCGGAGCCGGTGACCCTCGCCGTGCTCTACCCCCACCGCAACCTGCTGCCCGCGAAGATCCGCGTCTTCATCGACTTCTTCGCGGAGCAGGCGCGCGCCGCCCTGGCGGAAACGGCGCTGGCCGAGGCGGAACCGAATGCCGCGCCCTGAGCGTTCCCGCTTTTCCCCCGCTTTTCCAACGGCGTGCTATGATGCCGCCACGCCGCGCGGCGGGGTTCGCCGCAGGGAAGGACGAGAATGACCGCACAGCCGCCCGCCAAGCCGATCCCGCCGAAGCCCGCCAAGCCCATCCGCAAGAAGACCCGCCGCGCCACCCAGCGGCTGACCATGACGGACGTGGCCAACGCCGCCGGCGTGTCGCCCAGCACCGTCTCGCTCTATCTGCGCAAGCCGGAGGCGGTGTCGGAGGAGCTGGCGACCCGTGTGCGGACGGTGATCGACCAGCTCGGCTATGTGCCGAACCTCGTGGCGGGCAGCCTCGCCGCGGCGAAGAGCCGGACGGTGGGGGTGATCCTGCCCTCCATCACCAACTCCTTCTTCGCGGAGACCTACAACACCCTGCAAAGCGCCTTCCAGACCGCCCACTACCAGACCCTGCTGGGCGTCAGCGAGTTCGATCCGGAGCGGGAGGAGGAACTGATCCGCGCCTTCCTCGCCTGGTCGCCCGCCGCGGTGGTGGTCACCGGCCTGCACCACACCGAGCGGACGCGCGCCATGCTGCGCTCCTCCGGCGTGCCGGTGGTGGAGATGTGGGACATTCCCTCCGCCCAGACCCCGGCGGTGGACATGACGGTCGGCTTCTCCCACTTCGAGGTCGGGCGCCGGCAGACCAGCCACCTCTACGACCAGGGCAGCCGCAAGGTCGCCTACATCGGCGCCGCCGTGCATCAGGACATGCGCGTGCGCAGCCGCACCGACGGCTATGAGGACGAGGTGCGCCGCCGCGGCCTGCACGAGCCGATCGCCTTCACCGCCCCCGACACCGCCTCCACCCCCGTCGGCATCTGGCTGATCGACGAGGTGTTCGCGCTGCATCCGGACATCGACGGGGTGGTCTGCTCCAACGACGCCATGGCGCTGGGCGTGCTGTTCGAGGCGAACCGGCGCGGGCTGAGCGTGCCCGACGATCTGGCGGTGATCGGCTTCGGCGACCTGACCTTCAGCGCCGCCTGCCTGCCGCCGCTGTCCACCGTGCGTCCGCCGCAGCGCGAGATCGGCGAACTGGCCGCCGGCCAGATCCTGGCCCGGCTGAACGGCACCACGGTGGCCCAGCCGCACCACCGGCTGGACTGCGAACTGGTCGTCCGCGACAGCACCCGCCCCGACGCCGATGCGGGCGTGGAGCGGCAAAAAGCGGGGTGAATCCTGCCCTGATGGACAGGGCCGACGATTGTCCCTTGTCCATGGTTCGTTCCCCTGCTTCCTTCCACCCCATCGTGATTAACACACCGGGTTAGTGTGATGGACGGAGCTGCGGTGATCAGCGCCACCCTGCCGACGCTGCCGGACACGCCCGGCGTCTATCGGATGATCGGGGCGGACGGGCGCATCCTGTATGTCGGCAAGGCGAAGAATTTGAAACGCCGGGTGGCCAGCTACACCCGGACGGACGGGCTGCCCAACCGCACCCGCCGCATGGTGGCGCTGACCCGCTCCATGGAGTTCGTCACCACCCACACCGAGGCGGAGGCCCTCCTGCTGGAGGCGAACCTGATCCGTCGCCTGCTGCCGCCCTTCAATGTCCTGGTGAAGGACGACCGCTCCTTCTCCTACATCGCTCTGGGCGAGGGGCACGAATTTCCGCGCCTGATGCACCACCGCGGCAGCGCCGACCGGCATGGCAGGAAGCGCGACCTGTTCGGCCCCTACGCCTCCCCAGCCCTGGTCGGGATGACCATCGGGGCGTTGCAGCGCGCCTTCCTGCTGCGCAACTGCGACGACGCCACCTTCACGTCGCGCACGCGGCCCTGCCTCCAGCACCAGATCAAGCGCTGTTGCGCCCCCTGCGTCGGCCGCGTCACGGCGGAAGACTACGCCGCGCAGATGCAGGGCGTGCGCGACGTGCTGTCCGGGCGCAGCGCCGCAATCCAGGCGGAGTTCGCCCGCCACATGATGGACTGCTCCGACCGGCTGGCCTACGAGGACGCCGCCCGCTGGCGCGACCGCATCCGCGCCCTGACCGCCCTGCAAAGCCGCCAGGACATCAATCTGGAGGGCGTGCTGGAGGACGCCGACGTGCTGGCCGTCCATGCCGAGGGCGGGACCGCCTGCGTCCAGGCCTTCTTCTTCCGCGGCGGACGCAACCAGGGCACCCGCGCCTTCTTCCCCCGGCACGACGGGGAGGAGGAGCCCGCCGCGATTCTCGCCGCCTTCGCCGCGCAACTCTACGAAGGGACGCCGCCGCCCCGCCACCTGCTGCTCAGCCACGCCATCCCGGAACGCGCCCTGCTCGCCGAGGCGCTGACGCTCGCCGCTGGGCGGCGGGTGGAGGTGGAGATTCCCCAGCGCGGCCCCAAGCGCCGCGTCGTCGAACACGCCCTGACCAACGCGCGCGAGGCGCATGGGCGCCGCATGGCCGAACGCTCCGCCCAGGGCAAGCTGCTGGCCGGGGTGGCCCGCGTCTTCGGCCTTCCGAAGACTCCGGCCCGTATCGAAATCTACGACAACTCGCACATCCAGGGGGCCTTCCCGGTCGGCGCGATGGTGGTCGCCGGGCCGGAGGGCATCCAGCGCAACGCGGGGCGCCGCTTCCACATCAAGGACCCGGCGGCGGCCGGCGACGATTACGCCATGCTGCGCGAGGTGTTGACCCGCCGCTTCGGCCGCGCCCTGCGCGAGGACCCGCAGCGCAGCGGCGGCCAATGGCCCGATCTGGTGCTGATCGACGGGGGCTTGGGCCAGTTGAACGCCGCCCGCGCGGTCCTGGACGGGCTGGGCATCGCGGGCGTGCCGCTGGCCGCCATCGCCAAGGGTCCGGACCGCGACGCCGGGCGCGAGCGCTTCTTCCTGCCGGACCGCGAGCCCTTCCGGCTGGAGCCCAACGACCCGGTGCTGTACTTCCTGCAACGGCTGCGCGACGAGGCGCACCGGACGGCCATCGACGCCCACCGCACCCGCCGCCTGAAGGCGATGGACCACACGCGCATCGACGGCATCCCCGGCGTCGGCCCGTCGCGCAAGAAGGCCCTGCTGCACCATTTCGGCAGCTCCACCGCGGTGGCCTCGGCCGGGCTGAAGGATCTGGAGGCGACCCCCGGCATCAGCGCGGCGCTGGCCCGGCGGGTGTTCGAGCATTTTCATGGGTGAGCCGCTGGCCCCCTCCCTAACCCTCCCCCGCTTCGCAGGGGAGGGGACTGATTTTCCCTCTCCTGCG
>NZ_WHOR01000240.1:0-9108 GCF_013340925.1 Azospirillum formosense | reverse complement strand
CAACAGCACCGTGCCGATCTCGAGGATTTTCGGTCTCTTGCCGGGGCTCATCCAGTCGCGCAGCAGCATGGTGGCTGAAACGAGGGCACCGGCGATGAGTCCCTCCACTGGCCCGACCAGTCGGTCGAGTACGGCGAAGGCGATGAAGGGCGCGAAGGCCAGAAGAATTCCCATCACGTCTCCTTTCCAGCCGAGGGGTCGGCCTATCGGAGGGCTGCGGACGCTGAACGAGACACGTCGTCGAGGCTGAACCGTCGCATCGGCGACGACAAGGAGGCTGCTCGCATAGGTGGATGGGAATTGCGAGTATGACCGCCGCAACCAAACAGCCAGTGCACGGCCCCATTCAAAAGCTACCGGGAGCCGGTCGATTTTGGCGGGGATGTCCTCGACCTTGGCGGCAAAGGCCGGATCGCTGGAACGCTTGACGGCGCGCCGGCGATGGGGCTGACGGCGATTGGCCTCATAGCGCTTCGTTATGCGATGCATGCCCCATCTGTATTGGATCGGGGCCGGTCCGGCTGTTTACCATCGCGGCCTCGGACGATCGGCCCTGGCTTGCAGCGGAGGCTTTCCAGAATGACTTCACCTCTGACGGGACTTCTGGTCGTCTCGCTGGAGCAGGCGGTGGCCGCACCGCTCTGCACGTCGCGTCTCGCCGACGCCGGAGCGCGGGTCATCAAGATCGAACGGCCGGAGGGCGACTTTGCCCGCGGCTACGACGCCGTGGTCCACGGGCAGAGTTCCTATTTCGTCTGGCTCAACCGCGGCAAGGAATCGGTCGTCCTCGACATCAAGACGCCCGAGGACGCCGAACTGCTGGAGCGGCTGATCGCCCGCGCCGACGTCTTCGTGCAGAATCTGGCGCCGGGCGCGGCGGAGCGGGCCGGCTTCGGTTCCGACGATCTGCGGCGGCGCCATCCCCGGCTGATCACCTGCGACATCTCCGGTTACGGCGACGACGGCCCCTACCGCGACATGAAGGCCTACGACCTGCTGGTGCAGAGCGAGACCGGGCTTGCCTCCATCACCGGGTCGCCGGACCAGCCGGGGCGCGTCGGCGTCTCGGTGGCCGACATCGCCTGCGGCATGAACGCCTACACCGGAGTCCTCCAGGCATTGCTGGAGCGCGAGCGCAGCGGCGAGGGGTCGGCGGTGGCGGTGTCCCTGTTCGATTCGCTGGCGGAATGGATGATGGTGCCGCTGATGCACCACGACCATGGCGGCAAGGCGCCGGGACGGGTCGGGCTGATGCACCCGAGCATCGCCCCCTATTCCGCCTTCGCCCTGGCCGACGGCCGGCAGGTGGTGCTGTCGATCCAGAACGAGCGCGAATGGGTCGCCTTCTGCGCCGACGTGCTGCTGCGGCCGGAGCTGGCGACCGACGAACGCTTCGCGACCAACAACCGCCGCGTCGCCAACCGCCCGGAGCTGGACGGCCTCGTCGCCGCCATCTTCCGGACCATGGACCACGCCGAGGCGGTGCGCCGCCTGAACCGCGCGCGCACCGCCTTCGGCTCGCTGAACGAGGTCGCGGACCTGTCCACCCACGCGCAGCTGCGCCGCGTGACCGCCGAGACGCCGGGCGGCCCGGTCGACGTGGTGGCGCCGCCGGTGCAGGTGCGCGGCCGACCCTACGCCTCCGGCGCCGTTCCGGCGCTGGGCCAGCACACCGACGCCGTCCGGCGTGAAATCACTAAACAACAGGGGGGAGCATGACCATGGACCATTTGCGCGATTGGATCGGCCGGTCGGAAGGCGCCGAGGACGTCGCGTCGCCGGTGGCGCTGACCGGACTGGCGGCGATGCTCGACCACGACAACCCGCCCTGGCCGGCGGGCGAGGTGCCGCCGCTCGGGCATTGGCTGTATTTCCTGCCCAAGGCCTTGCAGCGCGACATCGCCGAGGACGGCCACCCGCACAAGGGCGGCTTCCTGCCGCCGGTGGAACTGCCCCGCCGCATGTGGGCCGGCGACACCCTGACCTTCCACCGGCCGATCCGCAGCGGCGAGGCGATCACCCGCCGCTCGACCATCGAGGAGGTCACCCCGAAGGAGGGCCGGTCGGGCCGGATGGTCTTCGTGAAGGTCCGGCACGAGATCAGCACCGCCGCCGGCGTCGCCATCACCGAATTCCACGACATCGTCTACCGCGAGGCCGCCAAGCCCGGCGACGCCCCCGTCCCCGGCGAGCGCCCGACGGGCGAGGCGGTGTGGCAGCGGCGCATCCAGCCCGATCCCGTGCTGCTGTTCCGCTACTCCGCCCTGACCTTCAACGGCCACCGCATCCATTACGACCGCGACTATTGCCGCGACGTCGAGGGCTATCCGGGGCTGGTCTTCCATGGCCCGCTCAGCGCGACCATGCTGATGGATCTGTTCCTGCGCGAGAATCCGGGGGCGCGGGTGACCGGCTTCCGCTTCCGGGCGAAGCGGCCGCTGTTCGACATCCATCCGCTGACCCTGTGCGGCGCCCCGACCGCCACCGGCGCCACGCTGTGGGTGACCGACCACGAGGGCTTCGTCGCCATGTCCGCCGAGCTGGAGGCCGAACGGTCATGACGGCGGCAACGCGCGACACGGTTGGAGGGCGCGTCTGATGGCCCTGCCGTACCGATCCTATCTCTTCGTCCCCGCCGACAACGCCAAGCTGCTGGAGAAGGCCCACCAGCGCGGGGCGGACGCCCTTATCCTCGACCTTGAGGACGCGGTCCTGCCCGCCGGCAAGCCGGAGGCCCGCCGCGGGCTTCCCGCGCCGATCGACCGCCTGCACGGGCTGGGCGTGCCGGTGCTGGTGCGGATCAACAGCGGCTGGCGCGACGCCGTCGCCGACCTGGAGGCCGCCGTGCGCCCCGGCGTGGCCGCGCTGGTGGTGCCCAAGGCGGAGGACGCCGGGGCGCTGCGCGTGCTGTCCGCCATGATCGGCGAGTGGGAGGCGGAACGCGGCCTGTCGCCGGGCGCCATCGGCCTCGTCGCCCTGATCGAAAGCCCGCTGGGGCTGGAGCGGCTGGCCGACATCGCCGCCGTTCCGCGCGTGGCGGCCCTGGCGCTGGGCAGCGAGGATTTCGCGCTGAGCCTGGGGGTGGAGCCGACCGAGGCGCTGCTCGCCCTGCCCTGCCGCCAGATCGCGCTGGCCGCCGCCGCCCGCGGTCTCGCGGCGATCGGCCTGCCGGGATCGCTGGCCGAGTTCCGGGACCTCGACGCCTACCGCGCCATGGTGGTGCAGGCGCGGGCCGTCGGCATGACCGGCGCGCTGTGCATCCATCCGGCCCAGCTGCCCGTCGTCCGCGACGTCTTCGCCCCCTCCGCCGCCGACGTGGCCTGGGCCGGGCGGGTGGTCGCGGCGTGGGACGAGGCCCAGGCGGCGGGGCGCGGCGCCGTATCCGTGGACGGGCGCATGGTCGACCGTCCCGTCGCCGAGCGGGCCAAGGCCATCCTGGCGCGCAGCGCCCCTACGACCAAGAATGCGGAGTAACGAGACATGAAGAGCAGCATCGGTCAGGGCTTCGACGAGATCCGCGACGCCGTGCGCGCGCTCTGCGCCGAATTCCCCAGCGAGTACCACCGCCGCATCGACGAGGAGCGCGGCTATCCCGAAGAATTCGTGGACGCGCTGACCAAGGCCGGCTGGATGGCCGCCCTGATCCCGGAGGAGTATGGCGGTTCGGGCCTCGGCCTGACCGAAGCCTCGGTGATCATGGAGGAGATCAACCGGTCGGGCGGCAATTCCGGCGCCTGCCACGGCCAGATGTACAACATGAACACGCTGGTCCGGCACGGCTCGGAGGAGCAGCGGCGCCGCTACCTGCCGAAGATCGCGGCGGGCGAGCTGCGCCTCCAGTCGATGGGCGTCACCGAGCCGACCACCGGCACCGACACCACCCGCATCAAGACCCGGGCGGAGAAGAAGGGCGACCGCTACGTCATCAACGGGCAGAAGGTGTGGATCTCCCGCGTCCAGCATTCCGACCTGATGATCCTGCTCGCCCGCACCACGCCGCTCGATCAGGTGCGCAAGAAGTCGGAGGGCATGTCGATCTTCATCGTCGACATCAAGGAGGCGATGGCCAACGGCATGACCGTCCGGCCCATCCGCAACATGGTCAACCATGAGACCAACGAGCTGTTCTTCGACAATCTGGAAATCCCCGCGGAGAACCTGATCGGCGAGGAGGGCCAGGGATTCAAATACATCCTGACCGGCCTCAACGCCGAACGGGTGCTGATCGCGGCGGAATGCATCGGCGATGGCTATTGGTTCGTCGACAAGGTCTGCGACTACACCCGCGACCGTCAGGTGTTCGGCCGCCCGATCGCGCAGAACCAGGGCGTGCAGTTCCCCATCGCCGAGAGCTTCATCGAGGTCGAGGCCGCCAACCTGATGCGCTTCGAGGCCTGCCGCCTCTACGACGCGGGGGAGCCCTGCGGCGCCCAGGCCAACATGGCGAAGTACCTCGCCGCCAAGGCCTCGTGGGAGGCGGCGAACGCCTGCCTGCAGTTCCACGGCGGCTTCGGCTTCGCCAGCGAGTACGACGTGGAGCGCAAGTTCCGCGAGACCCGGCTGTATCAGGTGGCGCCCGTCTCCACAAACCTGATCCTGGCCTACGTCGCCGAGCACGTCCTGGACCTGCCGAAGTCCTACTGACCGGCCGAGGCGCGTGGTTGACAGCCGCGCGATCAAACGGGTCTATGCTCGCAGCGTGGTCTCACCGTTCGGCCACGGCGCGCCGGGGAGACGAGGATGGACCACGCACAGGCCACGACCACGCTGGAAGCCGTCCTTGCGGCCAATCCGCGTGATGGTGGCGCCTGGAGCATGCTCGGCCATCTCCTCCGCCGTGCGGGAAAGCTGGAGGGCGCCATTGCCTGCCACCGGCGGGGGCTGGAGGTCGCTCCGGCCACCGCCGGCATCTGGAGCAATCTCGGCAACGCCCTGGTCGAGGCCGGTCGGTTCGACGAGGCGCTGGCCGCGCATGCGGAGGCGCTTCGGCTCGAACCCGACGCCCCGGCCTTCCTCTTCAACAACGCCGTGGCCTTGCGCAAGGCGGGACGCTTCAAGGAAACGCTCGCGATGATCGAGCGGGCGGCGGCGGGCGGGACCGCCACTCCCGAGTTGCGCTGGGAGCGGGCGCTCGCCCGGCTTCAGATCGGCGACTACGTCCATGGCTTCACGGATTACGAGGCCAGGCGCGGGCTTGCCTCCTACCATGGTCGCCCACCGTCGGAACGGACCTGGAACGGAGGCGCGCTCGACGGACGCGCCCTCTTCCTGTTTGCCGAGCAGGGGTTCGGCGACGCGCTCCTGGCGGCGCGCTACATGCCGCTGGTCAAGGCGTTGGGCGGCCGGGTGCTGTACGAATGCCATCCGGAGCTGCGCCGGGTGCTGTCGGGGCTGGAAGTCGACGTCGTCCTGCAACCAGGAAGCCCGCCGCCGGCCTTCGACGTCGAGGCGTCGCAGATGAGCCTGCCGGGCCTGTTCGGCACCACATTGGCCTCGGTCCCCCCACCGGTCACCCTGACCGTTCCGGACTCGTCCCGCGAGAAGGCCGCCCATCGGCTCGGCGCGCGGGAGCCGGGCACGCTGCGCGTCGGGATCGTCTGGTCGGGGCGCGTGACCTTCGCCGACAACGGCCGGCGCGCCACCAGCCTCGCCCGGTTCCTGCGCTTTGCCGAGGTGCCGGGTGTACGGCTCTACAGCCTTCAGAAGGGGCCGCCCGCCGCCGAACTCGCCGACAGCGGCGTCGCCGGTCATCTGGTGACTTCGCTCGGCCCCGACCTCGACGATTTCGCCGACACGGCGGCGATGCTGGAACAGCTCGACCTCGTCATCATGACCGACAGTTCCGTGGCGCACCTCGCCGGGTCCCTCGGCACGCCGGTCTGGAACCTCGTGCAGCACGTTCCCTACTGGATCTATGGCTTTTCCGGAGACCGCACGCCCTGGTACCCGACGATGCGGCTGTTCCGCCAAGGTCCCGACCAGGACTGGGAACCGGTGTTCGCCCGGGCGGCGGTCGCCCTGCGCGAGGAGGTCCGCCGCTTCACCGGCCAGTGATGCGGCCGGCGCTCAGCGGTCCGCCGCCGCTGCGTCCTGTTCACACCCGAGCCAGGACCGCCACATGGCGCGGTAGGCCACCTCGACCGCCGCCGCGAAGCCGCGATGGTCGCTGAGCGCCGAACGCTCCATCCGGTCCTTCATGCCGCGACGCAGCGCGGCGAGGCGCCCCACGTCGCCGGCCAGGGCGACGGCCGTCTCGACGTAGCCAGCCTCGTCGGTCGCGATGAACTCATCCAGCCCGCACTGGGACAGCAGGCTGGCTCCCACCCGCGCGACGTGATGACGGCCGGCGAGCGTGATCACCGGCACGCCCATCCACAGCGCTTCGCAGGTGGTGGTGGTGCCGTTGTAGGGGAACGGGTCGAGGCCGATGTCGATCCGGTCATAGGCCCGCAGATGCTGATCGATCGCGTCCATCGGGGGAAGCAGATCGACACGGCCGGGGTCCACGCCGTTGCCCGCGAACCGCTGGAGATAGCGCGCGCGTGTCGGCGTGTCGGCGAAGGCGCGGCTCTTGAGACACAGGCGGGCGGATGGCACGCGGGCCAGGATGGCCGACCAGACCCGCACCACCTCCGGCGTCACCTTGGCGGCGTTGTTGAAGGACCCGAAGGTCACGAAACCGTTGGCCAGCGCCGGCGGTTCGTCGCGCGGGGTGACGAAGCGCAGCGGCTGGAAGGCGAGAAACCCCTTGGGCAGGCGGACCAGCCGCTCGGCGTGCCAGGCGTCCGTGCGGCCCGGCGGGTCGGCGACCGCATCGGTCAGGCGATGGTCGATCGCCGGCATGCCGGTGGTGTCGGGATAGCCCAGCCAGGCGACCTGGACCGGGGCCGGCTTGCGGGCGAACAGCAGCGGCCGGCTGTGCGCCGTGTGGCCGGCCAGATCGACCAGGATGTCGATGCCGTCGCGCTCGACCAGCGCGGCGGCGGCCGCGTCGTCCAGCGCGACCAGCGACCGCCATCCGTCGGACAGACTCCTCATGCGTTCGGTGATCGCGTCGTGATGGTTCGAGGTGGCGTAGCAGAACACCTCGACCGCACCGCGGTCGTGCTCGCGCAGCAGGGGCTCGATGAAATGGGCGCAGGCGTGGGCGCGGAAGTCCGGGGAGACATAGCCCACCCGCAGCCGCCGGTCGGGGTCGCGGTCGTTGGGGAACCGCCGGCCCCGCCGCATCAGCGGCCGGGCGTGCCGCTCGTTCCAGTGCGCGTGGGCGCGGGCGATGATCTCGGGCGGCACCCAGGGCGTGTAGTGCAGGGCGAACAGCAGATTGGAATGGAGCAGGGCCAGATCGGGATGACGCTCCGTCCCGTTTTGGAAGACCGCGATGGCTTCGGTGATCCGCCCCTGCTCCTTCAGCGCCTCGCCGAGGTTGACGACGGGTTGCGGCAGGTCGGGCTGCGCCTGGATCGCCGCCCGGTAACAGTCCACGGCGCGGCTCGACTCCCCGAGGTCGCGGTGGACGTCGCCCATGTTGCTGTGGGCCCCGCCCATGCCGGGCTTCAGCCACAGCGCCCGGCGGTAGGCGGTGATCGCCCGGCCGGGCTCCCGTGCGGATTTCAGGAGGTTGCCGGCGTTGAACCAGGCGTCGGCGTAGTCCGGGCACAGCGACAGCGCCACGCGCACCGCCGCCAGCGCTTCCGCCGGCCGGTCGAGGTCGGCCAGCGCGCAGGAAAGGTTGCTGCGGATCGGCGCGTCGTCCGGCAGAGCCGCAACCGCGTGGCGGTAGCAGGCGACGGCCTCCTCCCATCGGCCCATGCTGCGCAGCAGGATGGCCAGATTGTTGTTGGCGTGGGCGTGTCCGGGATCGTCGCGGAGGATCGCCCGGTAACCGGCCTCGGCAGCAGCGAGCCGGCCCGCCCGATGATGGTCCAGGGCGGTGGCGAAGCTCCGCAGTGCCGCCGTTTCGGCCGGGGCTCCCGTCACCGCAGGCCCGCGTCGTCGAGGATGGCGAGCAGCCGGTCCGCCGCACGGGTCCAGGTGAAGCCTTGCACCAGATGGTCGCGGGCCGACGGAAGGCCGGTGTCGTCGCCGCGGATGATGGCGGTCAGGATGGCCGCCGCGGCGTCCTCGTCCGGGTCCCACCAGTCGAGCCCGTGGAACGGCGCGTAGGCTTGCTCGCTGTAGGGCAGGCGCGCGGGGCGGACGGCGGATGGGATCAGCCGGGCCACCCGGTCGTCGAGGTAGTCCACATAGGCGGAATGGCGCGGCGCGATCAGGCCCAAGCCCATGGCTCCGGCCTTTGAGAGGGGAAGGTCCCAGCCCTCGCCGTGCGACATGCTCCAATAATGGTTGGCCGCTCGCAGCAGCCCCGTCATGTCGACATCCGACAGGAGTTGGTTGATCAGCACCACCGGCGCCGCGTCGGCCATCCGTTTCCCGACAGCCTCCTCCGTCCGCCGGACCAGCTCGCCGAGTTCCGCGCCGAACGCCGGGTTGTTTCCCTTGCCCAGCTTCAGGATGAGCACCGCGTCGTCCATGCGCGCCGTGCTGCGCAGCCAGACCCGCAGCAGGCCGTCGATGTTCTTGCGGGGTATGAAATCCGAGACGTTGATGAAGCGGTGCCGGTAGCTGGAGACCAGCCTCCCGCGCGGAACGACCATGGTCGGTGCGGGGGCGCCGCTGTCGGAGTCCTCCGGATCGACGCCCAGGGGGCAGACCCGCAGACGATCCTCCGGATAGCCCTGCGCCGCCCAGGCCATACGGGACGATTCGCTGGGCACGATGATGAGGTCGCTGTGCTCGCTCTGGCGCCGCCATGCCGGCGGGATCCGGGTGCCCTCGAACATCGTGAAGGTCACCGTGGCCAGACCGGGCACCCGCTCGACCGCCGGAGGGATGAGGAAGTTCAGCAGGGCCTTGGCGGGAACCGGCGGGGCGGGATTCTCCTCTTTCCAGGATTCGGGGCCGAAGATCCCGATCGCCTGGAGGGGCACGGCCCGCTGGCGGCCAGGCCGGACGGAAGGCTGGGAGAAAAAGGCGGTGCCCGCGGCGCGGTCTACATCCGCCGGGGCCACCAGCCCCGCCTTCTGCCCCCCCCACGGGGCGCGGGCC
>NZ_WHOR01000023.1:0-37938 GCF_013340925.1 Azospirillum formosense | reverse complement strand
GTGGCCGGCATCGCAGCGGCCGCGGTCAGCGGCCCCAGTCCCCGCAACATCGCCGTGCCGCGCGCCGCTTTCGTGACCGCGGTGGAGGGAAATACGCCTTCTTTGCGGTGATGCACGGGCGCGGGGCAGCTTTGAGCGGTGGCGCCTCATTTTTTGCTAGGCCCTTGGGCGTGAATCGCATAGACGTACGCGCGTTCAAGACCCCGTAACCGGAGCCGTACCGATGTCGATCCAGCGCTTCCATTCCGGACCGCGCATGAGCCAGATGGTCATCCACAAGGACACGGTCTATCTGGCCGGCCAGGTGGCCAACGATCCGACTCCGGACGTGGAGACGCAGACCCGCCAGATCCTGGGCCAGATCGACGCCCTGCTGGCCGAGGGCGGCTCCGACAAGAGCAAGCTGCTGTCCGCCACCATCTATCTGACGGACATGGCTGGCTTCGGCGCGATGAACAAGGCTTGGGAAGCCTGGGTCGACACGGCCAACCCGCCCGCCCGCGCCACCGTGGAAGCGAAGCTCGCCGCGCCGGAGTATCTCGTTGAAATTCAGGTGACCGCGGCCAAATAAGCTGCGTGACGGGGCGACCCGGCTCCCTCGGTTGGGGTTTGCCGGCGTGGCCCACCAGACTGTGAGGGCCGCGTGCTTCGAAAAAATCCGGAAGGCTTGACCTTCCGGATTTACAGAACGTTAATCACGCCTTAACAGATCATCCGTAAAACCCCGACCAACCTCTGCCGCCGGAGCGGACGACCGTCGTTGCGCTTCGATAGCTGCGTTACAGTAATGGATTCGCAACATGCCGCGCCAAACGCCTCTTTCTGACATCCGGAACATCGGCATCATCGCCCACGTCGATGCCGGCAAGACGACGACCACCGAGCGCATCCTGTACTACACCGGTCGTAAGCACACGATCATCGACGTGCACGAGACGAAGGACCTGAAGTCCTCGACCACGACCGACTACATGGAGCAGGAGCAGAAGCGCGGCATCACGATTCAGTCGGCTGCCGTCTCGGCCTTCTGGCGCAACAAGAAGATCAACGTCATCGACACCCCGGGCCACGTGGACTTCACCATCGAGGTGAACCGCTCGCTCCGCGTGCTCGACGGCGCGGTCGTCGTGTTCGACGGCGTGGCCGGCGTTGAGCCGCAGTCCGAGACCAACTGGCGCCTCGCGGACAACTACAACGTTCCGCGCATCTGCTACGTCAACAAGATGGATCGTTCGGGTGCGAACTTCCAGCGTTGCGTCGGCATGATCAAGAGCCGCCTGAACGCCCGCCCGGTCTGCATCCAGGTTCCGCTGGGTTCGGAAGACAACTTCCGCGGCATGGTCGACCTGATCGAGATGAAGGCGTACGTCTGGTTCTCGGACGACAAGGACGCCAAGTGGGAAATCTGGGAGATCACCGACGATCTGGCCAGCAAGCTCAACCTGACCGTCAAGGAAGACCTGGACAACATCGCCAGCATCCCGTCCCTGCGCGCCGAGCTGGTCGACACCGCGCTCGAGATGGACGACGCGGCGATGGAAGCCTACCTGGAGTCGGGTGAGGAGCCGTCGGCCGACGTGCTGCGCGCTTGCCTGCGCAAGGGCACCATCACCAGCACCTTCACCCCGGTCCTCTGCGGCTCGTCCTACAAGAACAAGGGCGTCTGCCAGGTTCTGGACGCGGTCGTCGACCTGCTGCCGGCCCCGACCGACGTCGAGGCCATCAAGACGGTGGACGAGGACGGCAACCCGAACGGCGAGCGTCTCAGCTCCGACGACGCCCCCTTCGCGGCGCTGGCCTTCAAGGTGATCAACGACACCTACGGCTCGCTGACCTTCGTCCGCGTCTATTCGGGCGTGCTGACCAAGGGCATGTCGGTCCTGAACACCACCCGCGGCAAGCGCGAGAAGATCGGCCGCATGGTCGAGATGTTCGCCGCCCAGGCCAACCCGATCGAGGAAGCCCGCGCCGGCGACATCATCGCGCTCGTCTCCCTGCAGGAGACGGACACCGGTGACACGCTCTGCGACGCCTCGGCGCCGGTGATTCTGGAGCGCATGCGCTTCCCCGACCCCGTCATCAGCGTGTCGGTCGAGCCGAAGACCAAGGGCGAGCAGGAGAAGTTCTCCATCGCGCTGGGCAAGATGGTTCGCGCGGACCCGTCGCTGCGTCTGGAGACCGACCGTGAAACCGGCCAGACCATCCTGCGCGGCATGGGCGAGCTGCACCTGGAAGTGACGCTGGACCGTCTGCGCACGGAGTTCGGCGTGGAAGGCAACATGGGCAAGCCCCAGGTCGCCTACCGCGAGACGATCACCAAGCCGGTCGAGTACACCTACACCCACAAGAAGCAGACCGGTGGTTCGGGCCAGTTCGCCGAAGTCAAGATCGTCTTCGAGCCGCTGGAGCGTGGCGAGGGCTTCGTGTTCAAGGACGAGACGGTCGGTGGCACGGTGCCGCGCGAATACGTCCCGTCGGTCGCGAAGGGCCTGGAAATGCAGAAGGAAGAGGGCGTGCTCGCCTCCTACCCGACTGTGGACTTCCGCGCCCGCCTGGTGGACGGCAAGTACCACGACGTCGACTCGAACGCCCTGACGTTCGAAATCGCCGCCAAGGCCTGCTTCCGTGAAGCCCTCAAGCAGGCCGGCCCGATCCTGCTCGAGCCGGTCATGAAGGTCGAGGTCGTCACCCCGGACGATTACCTGGGCGACGTCATCGGCGACGTGAACCGCCGCCGCGGCACGGTGCTGGGCCAGCTCGAGCGTGGCACCAACATCGCCGTGGAGGCTCACGTGCCGCTGAACGAGATGTTCGGCTACATCGGCCAGCTCCGCGGCATGACCTCGGGCCGCGCGTCCTACTCGATGGAGTTCAGCCACTACGAGCCGGTGCCGCGCAACGTCACCGACGAGATCGTGGCGGGCCGCAGCAACAAGGCCGCCTGATAACGGGCTGCTGCTTCCAGGAGAAGGGGCCGGCGAAGCGATTCGCCGGCCCTTTTTCTTTGCCCGGCGGGAACTTTGCCGGGACCACCCCGGCGGGATGAGGGATTCTTCTTGCGGCGATACCACTTTCGGATCAGTGTTGCGGGTAAGTGACGCATCCCAGTTTTTGGGAATGACCCAGCGAATCTTCTTGCCCGTGGCCTTCCTGGCCCTTCTGCTCCTCGGCGCTTCCAGCCCCGGTTCGCGGGCCTGGGCAGGGCAGGAGGACGCGCGACTCGGCGGCTTGTTCCAGGACCTGCAGACCGCCGGCGACGCGGTCGCGGCGGAAGCGGTCGAGGACCGCATCTGGGACGTCTGGCTGGAGCATCCCAACGACGATCTGATCGTGCTGATGCACCACGGTGTGCAGAGCCTGAACGCCGACCGCTACGCCGACGCGCTGGCCGCCTTCGATCAGGTGGTCGCCGCCGACCCGACCTACGCCGAAGGCTGGAACAAGCGGGCCAACGCCGAATACATGCTGGGGGATTACGACGCCGCGGTGCGCGACATCCGCCGGGTGCTGGCGCTGGAGCCGCGGCACTTCGGGGCGCTGGCCGGGCTGGGCCTCGTCTACCTCGCCATCGACCAGCCGGCGGGAGCGTTGCGCGCCTTCGACGCCGCCCTGGCCATCAATCCCCACCTCGACCGCGTCCGCCAGCAGGCCGCGACCATCCGCCTGCGCACCGCCGGATCGGCGCTGTGATCGAGACGTGACTTAATATTCCCTCCCTGAAAAACTTTTAATCCGCCTGCAAGCCCCCCGTGACTCGGCGCCCGCTACTTTCAGGGCAACGAACAACGCATGCCAGTCACGGAGAGCAACCGATGTCCACCCCCGCCAACGCCGGACGCGCCCCGCGGTCGAGCCGGGTGCGGCGTACCATCGCCGCCGTACTCCTCGGCACCACGGTGCTGACCGGTCCGTTCCTGATCGCCAACCACTCCACCGCCGCGGCCGCCGAGAGCGCCCTGACGCAGAACATGCCGGGCAGCTTCGCCGATCTGGCGACCAAGGTGTCGCCCGCCGTGGTGAATGTCTCCACCACCCAGCAGGCCAAGGCCGAGCGCGGCGCCCCGCGCATGCCCGGCTTCCCGCCGGGGTCGCCCTTCGAAGAGTTCTTCCGCCAGTTCCAGGACCAGTTCGGCCAAAATGGCGGTCCGGGCGGTGGTCCGGGCGGCGGCTCGGACGACGAGTCCGAGGGTCAGCCGCGCGGCAAGGTCGGCTCGCTCGGCTCCGGCTTCATCATCGACGCGGCCGGCTATGTGGTGACCAACAACCACGTCATCGACGGCGCCGATGAGATCAAGGTCACGCTCCAGGACGGAACGGAGCTGCCCGCCACGCTGGTCGGGCGCGATGCCAAGACCGACATCGCCCTGCTGAAGGTGACGTCGGACAAGGCGCTTCCCGCGCTGGACTGGGGCGACAGCGACGCCGCCCGCGTCGGCGATTGGGTGATGGCCGTCGGCAACCCCTTCGGTCTGGGCGGCACCGTGACCAAGGGCATCATCTCGGCGCGCGGACGCGACATCCACAGCGGTCCGTACGACGACTATCTCCAACTCGACGCCGCCATCAACCGCGGCAATTCGGGCGGCCCGACCTTCACGCTGGATGGCCGGGTGATCGGCATCAACACCGCCATCTATTCGCCCAACGGCGGCTCGGTCGGCATCGGCTTCGCCATCCCGTCGAACATCGCCAAGCAGGTCGTCGCCCAGCTCAAGGAGAACGGCCATGTCGAACGCGGCTGGCTGGGCGTGAAGATCCAGGAGATCTCGCCGGAAATCGCCGAGTCGGTCGGCCTGTCCCAGACCAAGGGCGCCCTGGTCGCCGAGGTGACCCCGGACAGCCCCGCCGCCAAGGCCGGCGTGCGCCAGGGCGACGTGATCCTGGCCTATGGCGGCAAGCCGGTGAATACGCTGCGCGATCTGACCCGCCGGGTGGCCGACACCAAGGCCGGCGACACGGTGGACATGACCGTGGTGCGCAAGGGCAAGGAGACGACGCTCACCGCCCACATAGCGCCGCTGCCCGCCGAGCAGCGCATGGCCGCCGCCGAGGGGACCGGCCCCGCCGCCGACAGCGCGGTGGAGACCGTCAAGGGTCTGAAGCTGGCCCCGCTGGACGGTGCGGCCCGCAGCCGCCTCGGCCTGGGTGAGGGTGTCAAGGGCGTGGTCGTCACCGCGGTATCGCAGCAGGCCGGTGATCTGCCCGTCCGTCCGGGCGACGTGATCGTCAAAGTCGGCGACCACAACGTGACCTCCCCCGCCGAGGTGACCAAGAGCCTGCACGAGGCCGAGAAGGACGGCCGCAAGGCGGTCCTGCTGCTGGTCAACCGCGGCGGCAACGAAAGCTTCGTCCCGCTGAAGCTCGGCAAGGCGTGACGCAGGGAAACACCGGCGTTCCTCCCGTCGCCGGTGTGATGGGGTGGAGGATGTCCGCTGTGCGAGCCCCCGCCGCGCGGACGTCCTCCCCCTTCGTTTCGTTCGGGTTCGGCCTTCCCCCTCCCCGGAGGGGCGAGGGCATTCATCTTTTGACCGTCGGAAGGATGCGGTAGACTCATGCTCATGAAAGTCCTCGTCATCGAAGACGACCAGCAGGCCGCCTCCTATCTGGCCAAGGGGCTGAAGGAGGCCGGGCATGTCGTGGACGCCGCCAACGACGGCAAGGAGGGGCTGTTCCTGGCCGGCTCCGAGCATTACGACGTCATGATCGTCGACCGCATGCTGCCGGGCCGCGACGGGCTGTCGCTGGTCGAGATCCTGCGCGCCACCGGCAACGACACGCCGGTGCTGTTCCTCTCCGCGCTCGGCAGCGTCGACGACCGGGTGAAGGGGCTGAAGGCCGGCGGCGACGATTACCTGACCAAGCCCTTCGCCTTCTCCGAGTTGCTCGCCCGGATCGAGGTGCTGGTGCGCCGCCGCAGCGCCGCCCAGCCGCAGACCCGTCTGGCGGTCGCTGACCTGGAGCTGGACCTGCTGTCGCGCACCGTCCGCCGCGCCGGCAAGTCCATCGACCTGCTGCCGCGGGAGTTCGCCCTGCTGGAGTATCTGATGCGCAACGCCGGCAGCGTGGTGACCCGCACCATGATGCTGGAGAATGTGTGGGACTATCACTTCGACCCGCAGACCAACGTCATCGACGTGCACATCGCCCGCCTGCGCCAGAAGATCGACAAGGATTTCCCGACGCCGCTGATCCACACGGTGCGCGGCGCCGGCTACAGCCTGCGGGCGCCGCAATGAAGGTGCGGCAGTGATGGCGGCGGGCAGGAACGCGTGAAGGCGGCCATTCCCACCCTGCGCCTTCTGCGCACCACGCCGTTCCGGCTGGCCCTGCTGTATCTCGGTCTGTTCATCATCTCGGTCGGAGTGATCCTGGGGGTCGTCTACCGCTCCACCGCGGGCTTCCTGGAGGAGGAGATCGGTGCCACCATCGCGCTGGAGGTCGCCGGGCTTCAGGACCAGTACCGCAGCGCCGGCCTGCGCGGGCTGGTCGATTCCGTGCGCGAGCGCAGCGGCTATTCGCACACCAACTCCATCTATCTGCTGACCACGCCGGGCGGCGTCATCCTGGCCGGCAACCTGTCGGGCTGGCCCGACGCCACGGCAGGACCGGGCGGCTGGACCCATTTCAAGATTTCCGACTATGGCGGGGTGAACAACCGGCCCTCCACCGCGATGGCGGTCAGCTTCATCCTGCCCGGCCAGTTCCGCCTGCTGGTGGGTCGCGACATGAGCGAGCTGGACCAGCTCCGCGGGCGCATGGTCGTGTCGCTGCGCTGGGTCTTCCTGGTGACGGTGGTGCTGGGGCTCGGCGGCGGCCTTCTGCTGGCGCGCGGCGCCATGCACCGGATCGAGGCGATCAACCGCACCACCCACCGCATCATGGCCGGCGACCTGTCGGGCCGCGTCCCGCGCGGCGGCGGCGGTGACGAGATCGACCGGCTGGCCGGCAACCTGAACGCCATGCTCGACCAGATCGAGCGGCTGATGACCGGCATGCGGCAGGTGACCGAGAGCGTGGCCCACGACCTGCGCACGCCGCTGTCGCGCCTGCGCGCCCGCGTCGAGCTGGCCTTGATCCGCGAGACCGACGACCCGGAGGTCTACCGCGGCGTGCTGCAGGACACCATCCTGGAGGCCGACCGGCTGCTCGCCACCTTCACCGCCCTGCTGTCCATCGCCGAGGCTGAATCCGGCGCCAACCGAAAGGCGCTGGAACCGGTGCGGCTGGCCGACGTGGTCCGGCTGGCCGCCGACCTCTACGAGCCGGTGGCGGAGGAGAAGGGCCTGACCCTGGTCACCGACATCCGGGCCGAGCCGACCGTGCGCGGGAACGAGCAACTGTTGGCCCAGGCGGTGTCGAACCTGCTGGACAACGCCATCAAATACACGCCGGAAGGCGGGCGCATCACCCTGCTGCTGGAGGGCGTGGGGCCGGGGCAGGCCGCCCGCGTCACCGTGGCGGACAACGGTCCCGGCATTCCCGCCGACATGCGGGAGAAGGTTCTGGAGCGCTTCGTCCGGCTGGACGCCGCGCGGGCCTCGCCGGGGAACGGGCTGGGCCTCAGCCTCGTGGAGGCGGTGGCGCGGCTGCACGACGCGTCGCTGCGGCTGGAGGACAACGAACCGGGCCTGAAGGTCGGAATCGTCTTCCCGCCGGACGCCGGTTGACGCTCTCCATAAGAGACGCTCTCCACAAGAAAAGAGCCCGCCGTTTCCGGCGGGCTTTTGAGGTGACATCAGCGAGAATGACTCCTTGGCGTCAGACATTATATGGGGCGCCAACCGTCCGCGCGCATTCGGATAAGCGTATTAGCACGAAGGTGCTAGCGGGCTGACGGTGCAACAGTTTCCTGCGGGCGGCGTTTGTCCATCGGACCGGCATGCCGGTGGCAACACGGCGGGAAGAATCGATGGACGCGACCAGACAGGCCCCCCTTCAGGCCTCCGCGCAAGCTGGGGAGCCGGCGATCGCCGGGCGGAACACCGCGACCGAATTGAAGCTGTTCACCTGGAAGATGCTGATCGCCGCCGGCGTGCTGGGGACGCTGTTCCTGGCCTGGCAGGTGGCGGACGCCCTCCTGCTGGTCTTCGCCGGGGTTCTTCTGGCGATTCTGTTCCAGCGCATGGCCGGGCTGGTGCGGCGTTTCACCGGACTGCCGCAGGGCTGGTCGCTTGGTGTCGTTCTGCTGCTGCTCGCGGTGGTGCTGATCGGCGGCGGCGTCCTGATGGGCCAGTCGGTGGTGAGCCAGTTCGACCAGCTCTCCCAGCAGATTTCCGGCGCCGTGCAGCAGCTTCCCGCGTCCTTGCGCGACCAGATCATGGAACAGGGGCGGGACGCCTCGTCCTGGTTGAACCGGCTGCAGACGGTGGCGTCGAGCGTGATGTTCTTCCTGGGCGATCTGGTGGTGGTGATGTTCACGGCCATCTATCTGGCGGCCTCGCCCGGCATCTACCGGCGCGGCGTCATCCTGCTGGTGCCGCCGCGCGGCCACGAGCGGGCTCGGGAGGTAATGGACGTGATGGGGGATTCGCTGTGGAAGTGGCTGATCGGACAGCTTTCGTCCATGGCCATCGTCGGCGTGCTGACCACCGCCGGCCTGCTTTTGCTGGGCATCCCGAGCGCCCCCGCGCTGGGCCTTTTGGCGGCTCTCCTGGAGTTCGTTCCGCTGATCGGCCCGTTCCTGGCGGCGGTCCCGGCGATCCTCATCGCCTTCGCCCAGTCGCCGCAGGACGCGCTGTGGGTGGCTTTGCTCTACCTGGCGATCCAGCAGATCGAGGGCAACGTCGTCATGCCGCTGATGCAGAAGAAGGTGGTGGACCTGCCCCCGGTCATCACCATCGCGGCCATCGCGGCGGGGGGCGTGCTGTTCGGGCTGATGGGCATGTTCCTGGCGACGCCCTTCGCGGTGGTGATGCTGGTGCTGGTCAACATGCTCTACATCGAGGACAAGCTGGGCGAGGGGCGGCACTTCCCCAGCGAGGACAAGGCGTAGGGTGATCCCGCCTCTCAGACCACCTCCGCCCCGGCCTTGGCGGCGTCGGCGGCGGAGCGCAGGGGAAGCTCCTTCAGGAACAGGGTCAGCACGAAGGACACCACCGCCAGCCCGGCGGCCAGCAGGAACAGGGTGGAGAAGCCATGCTCGAACACCGACTGGGCGGTGGCGCGGGCGGTGGGGGCCAGATTGGCCAGGGCGGACGGGCCGCGCTCCATCACCTCGCGCCCGCTGATGCCGGGCAGGCCGGCGGCGTTCAGCCGGGACTCGACATCGGCGGCGAACACCGCGCCGAACACCGCCACCCCGACCGACCCGCCGAGCGAGCGGAAGAAGCCGACCGAGGCCGTGGCCGCGCCCAGGTCGCGCCGGTTCACCGCGTTCTGCACGGCCACCGTCATCACCGGCATGACCAGCCCCAGCCCGATGCCCAGCGGAACCAGGATCAGCGTGGACCACAGCCCGCTCTCCGACACCGTCGGCGACAGGCCGAGCGCCAGATACATCAGCGCCGCCAGCGCCAGACCGGCCAGCGGAAAGACCTTGTAGCGGCCGGATTTGGAGATCAGCCGCCCGCCGCCCCCGGCGCCCAGCACCATGCCCAGAACCATCGGCAGCAGCAGGAAGCCCGAGGTCGTGGCGCTGGTCCCGGCGACGAGCTGCGAGCGCAGCGGCAGATAGACGATGCCGGCGAACAGCACCATGGCCGACACCGCCACCACCGGGTTGGCGACGGCCACCACCGGCTCCCGGAACAGGTGGAGCGGCAGGATCGGCTCCTCCACCCGCCGCTCGTGCCACAGGAAGACCCCGAGCATCGTCACGCCCAGGATGCACAGGCCGAGGATCGTCGGGGAGGTCCAGGGCAGGGCGACCCCGGCGCGCGACACCACGAACAGCAGCGAGGTCACCGTGCCCATCAGCAGCGCCGCTCCGAGATAGTCGATGGTCGGCTTCGCCCGTCCCGCCGGCAGGCGGTCGAGCGCCCGGCTGGTCATCAGCAGCGCCGCCACGCCCAGCGGCAGGTTGATGAGGAAGATCCAGTGCCAGCTCAGCCGTTCCGTGAAGACGCCGCCCAGCAGCGGCCCGGCCACGCTGGACAGGGCGAAGATGCCGCCGATGTAGCCCTGGTAGCGCCCGCGCTCGCGCGGGGCCACCACGTCGCCGATGATGGTGAAGGCCAGCGCCATCAGGCCGCCGCCGCCCAGCCCCTGGATGCCGCGGAACAGGATCAACTGCCCCATGCTCTGCGCCAGCGCGCACAGCACCGACCCGATCAGGAACAGGAAGATCGCCACCTGGAGCACCCGCTTGCGCCCGTAGAGGTCGCTCAGCTTGCCGTAGATCGGCGTGGTGGAGGTCGAGGCCAGAAGATAGGCGGTGACCACCCAGGGCAGGTTCTCCAGGCTTCCCAGGTCGTGGGCCATGGTCGGCAGGGCCGTCGCGACGATGGTCTGGTCCATCGCCGCCATCAGCATGGCGAGCGCCACCCCGCTGAACACCCGCATGATTTCGCGGTGGGTGAAGACGGCGTGGTCGTTGGAGGCGTCGGTCATGGTCTCGGTTCAGGCCGGAATGAACGGTGGGGCGTACCATAGCCCCCGGGACGCTCCGTGCAAGGACTCCGCCATGAATGGCTGCTAATCTCCCTTTCCACGGTCCGGAATAGTCGCGGTAACCCTTGATGCTGAGCGTCCGCAACCTGTCCACGCCGGTGCTGAAGCCCGCCACCTTCCGGCTGGAGGCCGGCGAGTGCGTCGCCGTCCAGGGGAAATCCGGATCGGGGAAGTCCGTGCTTCTGCGCGCCCTGGCCGACCTGGACCCGTCGTCCGGCGAGGTGCGCTTGAACGGCGATCGTCGCGAGGAGATGCCCGCGCCGCTCTGGCGCCGCCGGGTGACCTACGTCGCCGCCGAATCAGGCTGGTGGGAGGACCGGGTGGGCGCCCACTTCGCGCAGACGGACCGCGCCGCGGCGATCGCCGGTGCGCTGGGCCTGCCGGAGAAGGTGATGGACTGGCCCGTCGCGCGCCTGTCCACGGGGGAGCGGCAACGGCTGGCGCTGGTCCGCGCGCTGGTCCAGGGGCCGGAGGTGCTTCTGCTCGACGAGCCGACCGGCCCGCTGGACGCCGAGGCGACTGAGCGGGTGGAGGCGCTGCTGCGCGCCGAGCTGGCCCGCGGGGCCGGGGTGCTGATCGTCACCCACGCGCCGGAGCAGGCCGCCCGCCTGGCCCGGCGGCATTTGCACGTCGCGGACGGCGTGGTGACGGAGGGGTAAGGCGATGCTGGTGACGCTGCATTACACCGACCTCGCCGTGGCGGCGCTGCTCCTGCTGGTCAACGGCGGCCTGTCCATGGCGCTGGATCTGGGGCTGGCACGGCCGCTGCTGGTGGCGGCGTTGCGGATGGTGGTCCAGCTGTCCCTGGTCGGGCTGGTGCTGACCCGGCTGTTCGCCCTGGAGTCGCCCTGGCTGACCCTGGGGGCGGCGCTGGTCATGCTGCTGTTCGCCGGCCAGGAGACGATGGCCCGGCAGGAGCGGCGGCTTTCCGGCTGGTGGTCCTACGGCATCGGCACCGGGGCGATGGGGACGGCGGCGGGGATCGTCCTGCTGCTCGGCCTGTCCACCGCGGTGCGGCCAGACCCCTGGTGGGACGCGCGCTACGCCATTCCGATGCTGGGCATGGTGCTGGGCAACGCGATGAGCGGGGTCGGGCTGGCCCTCCACACCCTGACCGCGACGGCGGCGCGGGAGCGGTCGGCCATCGAGGCGCAACTCGCGCTCGGCCGCACCCGCTGGACGGCGCTGCGGCCCACCCTGCGCCACGCGCTGCGCACCGCGCTGATGCCGACGATCAACAGCATGGCGGCCATGGGGGTGGTGGCCCTGCCCGGCATGATGACCGGCCAGATCCTCTCCGGCGTCGACCCGGGGGAGGCGGTGAAGTACCAGATCCTCATCATGTTCCTGATCTCCGGCGCGACCGGGCTGGGTGTGCTGGCGGCGTTGCTGGCGACGGTGCGGCGGCTCAGCGACCGGCGGCACCGGCTGCGGCTCGACCGGCTGGTGCGGCGGCGGTGAGCGGAAGGAACCCGGACGGGACCGCCGCCGTTGAACACCGATTGGTGTTCACCAACGGTGGTGGGGAGCGGGTCATGGCGCACATCGTGGAAATCCGGAACGGCGCGATCATCGGCAACGACGAGGCCACCGACGAGTATCTGCCTGTCGGAACCCACATCGCCCAGGCCGATGGTTTCTATGTGAGTTTCGGCATGGATGTGGAGGGTCCCTACGCCCGCAACGAGGCCGAGGAGCGGCTGAACCACCTGAAGCGTGCCACCCGGGCGGATCTGGAGCGTCCGTAAGGCTGCTGACTTTGCCCCCTCCCTAACACTCCCCTGCGAAGCGGGGGAGGGCCGGGGAGGGGGCAGCGACTACGTCGCCTCCGTCTCCATGTCGCGTCGCTCCAGGCTGGCGCGCACGGTGCGGCGCAGGTCGTCGGGCTGGATGGGCTTGTGCAGCAGGGCGCATTGCGCGCCGGCGGCCTCGCGCAGCCGGTCGGAGGATGTGTCGCCGGTCAGCAGCACCCCCGGCAGGTCGGGTCCGAAACGGCGGCGCAGCGTGTCCATCAGCATCAGCCCGGTGTCGCCATCCGGCAGGCGGTAATCGGTGAGCACCAGATCGGGCACCAGCGCGCCGTCCACCAGCTCCAGCGCTTCCGCCACCGAGCCGGCCTCGGTCACCCGGTAGCCCCAGCCGTCCAGCATCAGGGCCAGAGCCATGCGGATCACCGCGTCGTCCTCGACCAGCAGGACGGAGGCGTCGCCGTCCGCCTCGCCACTTCCCGCGGCGGAGTCGTCCGGTGAATCGCCGCAGTGACGCTGGTCGAGAATGGCCCCCGACGGCAGGGTGACGGCGAAGCAGGAGCCCTTGCCCGGCGTCGAGGTCACCTCGATGGTGCCGCCCAGCATGTGGACGAGGCGCCGCGCGATGCTGAGCCCCATGCCCAATCCCTCCCGCCGGTCGCGGGCGACGTTGCCGATCTGGTAGAAGTCCTGGAAGATGCGGTCGAGCTGGCTTTCAGGAATGCCGATGCCGGTGTCCCACACCTCGAACCGCAAGGCGCCGCCGCGCCGCCGCGCCCCGAACAGCACCCGGCCCTGCCGCGTGTAGCGGATGGCGTTGGTCAGCAGGTTGCGCAGCACCCGTTCCAGCAGCCCGCCGTCGGTGCAGGCGCCCAGCCGCACCGGCACGGTGCGCAGCGTCAGCCCGGAGGAGGCGGCGACCGCTCCGAACTCCCCGTGGAGCCGCTCCATGATGGATCCCACCTCCACCGGCGCGGAGTGGGGGGTGACGAGACCGGCCTCCAGCTTGGAAATGTCCAGCAGGCAGTCGAGAAGCCCGCCGAGCGAGGCCACCGTGTCGCGGAGCTGGGTCGCGATGCGCCGCGCGTCCTCCGGGATCGGCTCCTTCAGCAGCAGGCCGGACAACAGGGTCAGGGCCTGGGCCGGCTGGCGCAGGTCATGGCTGGCTGCCGCCATGAAGCGTTCCTTGGCGTCCAGCGCCACGTTCAGGTCGCGCTCCATCGACTTGATGGCGGAGATGTCGGTGACGCTGGACACGACCGCCTCGGGCCGTCCGTCGGCGCCGGGCACCGGGTGGCTGGAGACGCGCAGCCAGCGTGTGGGAGCCGCCGCCTCGTCGCCCTCGGCGATGCCGACGATCTGTTCGACCACCGGCTTCCCGCCTTCCACCGCCTTGGCGGCGGGCGGCAGTCCGGTCAACCGTGCGCCGTCGGCGCCGATGAAGCGCCGCCGGGCCGCGCGGCCCGCCCGGTCACCCGGCTTGCGGCTCTCGAAGGGGCGGGCAAGGGGATCGAGCAGCACGCCCGCCGGGCCGGCCATCAACCGTTCCGCCATGGCGTTGGCGACCATCACCGTGCCGTCGCCCGAGCGCATGACCAGCCCTTCGGACAGGGATTGCACCAGCGTGCGGTGCCGCCGCTCGCTCTCCGCCAGCGCCTGTTCCGCGGCGCGGCGGGCGGTCACGTCGCGGAAGGCCACCACCGCCCCGGTGATCGCCCCGTTCTGGCGGATCGGCGAGACGGTCAGCTCCGCCACGAAATCCTCGCCGCCCTGACGGCGCAGGCGTCCGTCGGCCACCTGCCGGACCAGCCCGTCGGCCAGCGACAGCGTCAGGGCGCGCCGGCCTTCCTCCTCCGCATCGCCGCCGATCAGCGCGGTGAAGGAGCGGCCGACCAGCTCGCTGGCGCCGAATCCGGTCATCGACTGGGCCGCGGCGTTCACGAAGGTCACGGCGCCGCGCGCGTCCAGGCCGCAGATGCCGTCGGCCACCGCCTGCAGGATGTGGTGGTAGGCGGCGCGGGTGCGCTCCGCCTCGTCGCGGGCCTCCTGAAGCTCGCTGACCCAGGCGTTGCGCTCCGTCACGTCGGTGATGGTCAGCAGCACGTCGCCCTTGTCGACGCCGTCCGGCCCGGCCTCCAGTTCGACGACGCGGGCGTCGGTCAGCCCGTCGATGGCGCTGTGGGCGCCGACGAAGGCGTATTCCTGGCGCGTCCATTGTCCGGAATCGCGCAGCCGGGCCAGCGCCGTGAACAGGCGCCCATGGTCCAGCGACTCCACCATCAACGTCAGCGGGCGGCCCTTCAGCCGGCGGAGCGGCAGGCCGAACTGCCGCTCCGCGGCGACGTTGGCCTCGCAGATGATGCCCGCGGCGTTGACGGTGAAGCAGGCCAGGGGCACCGACTGGAAGAGTTGGAGATACTGGATGCGCGAGGCTTCCAGCGCCTGCTGGGCGGTGCGCAGCTCCTCGTTCTGGATCTCCAGCTCGGCCTGATGGACGTAAAGCTCGTGCAGGACCTCCTTGAGCGTGGTTGCCGAGACCTCCGCACCTTCGAAGCCGCCCGAGTTGAGGGCCTGTTCCGCGCGCTTGCGAAGCCGTTCGTTGCGGAATCCGTTCACGCCGCGCTCCCGGCCGCCGGGTCCTTGGCCGCCTGACTTCCCTGTTTCCGCTGACTGTTGCGTCCGCTCGCGCGCAGTTCCATCAGTTTCCGGTTGGTGATGTCGATGTGGCTGACCACCGCTCCCCCTGACAATCCGGCCAGACGGCAGGCGTGCATCATGAACCAGCGCTCCTCCTTGTCGGAATGACAAGGGTATTCGATGGTGAACTGCTCGATGTCGCCGGACAGAATCCGGCGCAACCCGTCGTTCACGGCACGGGCGATGTCTTCGCCTTCGGTTCCTTCCTCGGCGCTGCAGACATCAAGATAGTTGGTACCCGGACCGCAGCGGTCCAGCGCCGGGGCGCCGTTCTTCTCGCCGAACATGCGCCAGGCGTGGTTGACCATGGTGATGGCGCCGTTGGAGTCGATGACCGCCACATGCTCCGGCAGGCTGTCCAGAACCGTTTGGAGCCTGTGCTCCGCGGCCTTGGCGGCGGTGACGTCCACGAAGGTGACGACCACCCCGGCCACTTGGTTCTTCTCGGTCAGGTACGGAAGGATCCGCGTCTGGATCCAGCGGTCGCCGCGCACCGGGACATGGCGTTCCACGGGCGTGTGATCGTGGAAGACCCGTTCGATGTCCTTGAGGAAATCCGGATACTCGATGTTGGTCGACAGGTGCGAGATCGACCGCCCGACGTCGCGCGGGATGATGTTGATGAAGCGTGCCGCCGCCGGGGTGAAGCGCCGGATCACCATGCCGCTGTCCAGGAAGACCGTGCCGATCTCGGTCGAGCGCAACAGGTTGTCCAGGTCGTTGGTGACCTCCGTCAGCTCCTCCACCTTCGCCTGATACTCGGCGTTGACGGAGTACAATTCTTCGTTGACGGACTGCAACTCTTCGTTGGTGCTTTGCAGCTCTTCGTTGGAGGCGAGAAGCTCCTCGTTGGTCGCCTGGAGTTCCTCGTTGGCGGTTTCCAGCTCCTCGATGGTGGCCTGAAGATTCTCGCCGCGGGAAACCAGCTCCTGCTCCAGCCCGCGGATGCGCTCCGCCGTGTCGGTGTCGAAATCGAAGTCGCTGTCCGGCAGGGCCAGCGCCGGGGCGCTGGGGTCGAGCACGATCAGCGCGAAGCGCCGGCCGGTCTTGCGGGCGACGAAGGGCTTCACGCGCAGGCTGACGGCGGGCAGCCCCTCGCGGTCCTTCACCGGAATGTTGGACAGGGCGAACTCCTCGCCGGAGCGGAAAGCCCGCGTCAGCGCGGTCCCCACCACCATCGAGACCGAGGAGGGCAGCAGCTTCAGCGCGTTCAGCGTGGCCTCGCCCGGCGGCACCTTCAGGATGGCCGATGCCTCGCCGAACACGTGCATGATGTTCATCTGCTCGTTGACCAGCAGGCTGGGCGGCACATAGGCCCGCATCAGGGTCGAGATCGCCTCGTCGATGGCGGCCCCTTCCTCCTGCGCCTGCGACAAGGTCTCGTCGCCGTGGCGGTGCACCGGAGAGGCGACGGTGGGCACCAGCAGCCGCGACAGCCGGTGGGTCCCGGTGCGCAGGCTCTGGAACAGCTTGTTCCGGCTGTCCAGGACGTGGAACTCGGCCGACAGGTCGCCCAGCGTCTCGCTGGTGCCCAGGAACAGGAAGCCGCTCTGCCGCAGCGCGTACTGGAACAGGCTGAGCACCTTCCGCTGAAGCGGCGAGTCCATGTAGATCAGCAGGTTCCGGCAGCTCACCAGATCGATCTTGGTGAACGGCGGATCGCGCATGATGTTGTGGGCGGCGAAGACCACCATGCGGCGGATGTCGCGCGACACCAGATAATGGTCGCCGCGGGCGGAGAAGTAGCGGGTCAGCCGGTCCTGCGACACGTCCTCCGCGATGGAGCGCGGGTATTCGCCCAGGCTGGCGATCTCGATGCTGTCCTGGTCGATGTCGGTGGCGAAGATCTTGACGTCGAAGGACCGCCCCATCCTTTCCTGCGCTTCGGCGAAGAGGATGGCGATGGAATAGGCCTCCTCGCCGGTGGCGCAGCCGCAGACCCAGACGCGCACCATGTCGGTGGGGCTGCGCTTGGCCAGCAGGGTTGGGATCACCTTGTCGGCAAGCGATGCGAAGGCGCCCTCATCGCGGAAGAAGCGCGTGACGCCGATCAGCATCTCCTTGTAGAGGCTGACCGTCTCGGCGCTGTTGCGGCGGAGCAGGGCGGCGTAGTCGCTCATCGAATCGAGGCCGGCGGTGTGCATCCGCCGCTCGATCCGGCGCAGCAGGGTCGCCAGCTTGTAGTGCGAGAAATCCACGCCGGTGACCGAGCGGATGGCCGCCACGATCTGGGCCAGCGGGTCGTTGTCCTGGTTCTGCTGGCGGGGCGGGACGGGCAGGTTGCGCGACAGCACCCGGCCGGCGTGCTCGATCAGGCAGGCCGGCAGCTTGTCCGGCGTCTTCACGGCATCGATCTGCCCGGTGGCGATCGCGCTGCGCGGCATGCCGTCGAACTGCGCCGATTCGGGGTCCTGCGCCGCGGCGAAGCCTCCCGCGGACTTGATCGCCAGAAGGCCGCGCGTTCCGTCCGACCCGGTGCCGGACAGCACCACGCCGAGCGCCCGCGGCCCCTGGTCCTTGGCGAGAGCGGTGAAGAAGATGTCGATGGGCAGGCTCATGCCCCCGGCGGCGTCCTTGGCCGTCAGGATCAACCGCCCGTCCTCGATGGACAGATGCTTCGCGGGTGGGAGCAGATAGACGGTGTTGCGCTCCACCACCATGCCGTCCGCGGCCTGCACCACCGACATGGCGGTGTGCTTGGCCAGAAGATCGACCATCAGGCTCTTGTGAACCGGCGACAGGTGCTGGACCACGACATAGGCGAGGTCGCTCTCACCGGGCACATTGTCGAAGAAGCGCTGGAGCGCTTCCAACCCGCCGGCGGAGGCGCCGATGCCGACGATGCAACAGACCCGATCCCGGCCTTCCGGATAGGGACCATAGACGGACACCGTTTCCTCACCCTCGTCGGGCGTCGTGGTGGCGTCGGCAATGGGGTGATCGTTGTCTTCTGGTTCCACGGAGCACTTCAGGTCTGCGGGAGTAAAAGGACGGCCTACTGAATTATTTGCCGTCTGACCGTGACATTCAAACCCTCGCTCGCACGGTGCCTTTCCTTTTCCGTGCGCGCCGGCGGTTTTGAAACGGCGAATGGTTTAGGGGCTATATAGGAAGCACCCATGCCAGTCAATCCGGACAATCCATCGCTTGAGGAGCTGCATCGCACCGGCATTCGCAAGATCAGGCGTGGAGCGGGGTGTCTTCTGTCCTTGACGTTGCGCATATGACCAATGGATTTTTAATGATGCGTTTAATAATTTGCGATTTCAGCTTCGGTGGATCGCTGAATCGAGACTTTCGAATGTGCAGTGATTTTCCATATCCATTTCCTTTCAATGTCCTGAGTGGGATTGCGTGAATTCAATGTGTCCTGGTGTCTCATTCCTTTCTCCGATCGCCGCGCCTCCTGGCGGGGTTGAAAGATAAAAATCGATGGGATTTGCTACCAGCGCACAGCTTACCCAGAACGTATGATGTGATACGGGCACAACACTGTGCAGGATCTGTTGCCTCGTTCGCTTATGTCGCTTTACGCGATTGGCGCTTTGCGCAATCTTTAATCCGTAGCCACTAATCATGAGAAACGTAGGAAAGGAGTGCGCCAGATGGAGCGCGAGGACGAATGTGCTCTCGACCGATATATCGCGGCGATTCCGCTTAACCTGAGAGTAGTGGCCAGGGCTGCTTACGAGGAGCTGTCGAACAATCCCTTCCTGCCGGTCTTTTCAAAGGACGAAATCGCGCGGTTGGTCTGCTCTCCGGGATTTCAGAGTTACTTGGAAAGCGAGAACCGGACCAGCGCCGGTTCGCTGATGATGCTCTGTTCGGCGGGGTTTGCGACGCGTCATTGACGACGCCCCATTCGACGAGGTGCCATCGCCACGACGCAACGCAGCCACTCTTCTGCAGGCCGGCGGTTGTCCCGCCGGCCTGAATTTTATCCGGGAGTCCTACCGTTCGAGACCCAGCGGCGGCATGCGAGCCTCCACCGCACCGCTGCGGGCCGCTCTGACCAGCGGGGCCAGTTCGGCCAGCGCCGGGCGCAGCCCGGCCAGCACCGCCACGGCTTCCACCAGATCGCCCTTGCCCGAGGCGAGGTCGAGGATTTCCCGAATCAGCGGCTTCGGTCGGGGGTAACCGGTCACGGTGACCGGGGAGTCCGGCTCCAGCTTCGCCGCTTGCCTGGCGAGCGTCAGCGCCGTGGCGACTCCGCCCAGTTCGTCGATCAGACCGAGGTTCTTGGCTTGGGCGCCGGTCCATACGCGGCCCTTGGCGGCGTCCCGCGCCTGCTCGGGGGTGAGGTGCCGGGCTTCCGCCACGCGGGCCAGGAAGGTGGAATAGCTGCTGTCGATGATGGCGTTCAGCCGCTCCTCCCCGGCGGGGCCGAAGGGGCGGAGGGGCGACCACAGTCCGGCGTTTGGCGCGGTGTCGAGGACGCCCCAATGCACGCCCAGACGCTCCGACAGGCCGGCGACCGACATCTTGCCGGCGACCACGCCGATGGAGCCGGTCACCGTGGCGGGGGAGGCGACGATCCGGTCGGCGGCCAGCGCGATCCAATAGCCGCCGGACGCCGCCGTGCCGCCCATGGTGGCGATCACCGGCTTGCCCGACTGGCGGGCCTTGACCAGGGCGCGGCGGATCGTTTCGGACGCGGTCACGCTGCCGCCGCCGCTGTCGATGCGGAACAGGATGGCCTTGACGTCGGGATCGTCCACCGCGTCCTCGATGGCCGACACGATCGTCTCCGATCCGGCGGTGACCTCGCCCAAGCCGGGCTTGCCGCTGTCGCCGCCGGTGATGGTGCCGGTGGCGTGGATCAGCGCGATGGTCGGGCCGCTGCGGTTGGGCGGCCCGGCGATTCCCAGATAGTCCGCCGCCTCCATGGTGTCGGCGCCGGGCGCCGCCCCGGCGCGGCGCAGCGCCTCCTCCCGCGCCTCGTCGGCGTAGCCCAGACGGTCGACCAGCTTGGCGTCCACCGCCTCGCGGTCGATCAGGGGCGCGCGGTCCATTGCCGCCTTCACAGCGGCGGGGGGAAGGCGGCGGCTCACCGCCACCCCGTCGACGATCTGGTTGGTCAGGTCGCCGAGCAGCGACTCCATCATCTCGCGGTGGGCCGGCGTGAAGTCCGTCCGCATGACGCTGTCGGCGAGGCTCTTATACTCCTCGCGCTGGAACACCTGCGGCTGGATGTCCAGCTTGTCCAGAGCGCCCCGGGCGAAGGGAATCTGGGCGGACAGGCCGGTCAGGCCGAGCAGGCCGAGCGGCTGCATCCACACCTCGTCGAAGGCGCTGGCCAGCAGGTAGGAGCGGTTGCCCGCCCCGGTGTCGCCGTAGGATTCGGCGAAGGCGATGGCGAAGCGGCCCGACGCGCGGAACCGCTCCACCGCCGCCCGCAGTTCCTGCACCTGGGCGAAGCTGGCGCCGTCCCCGCCGAAGCGGGCGAGCACGCCCTTCACCCGCGGGTCGCTTCGCCCGCGCTCCAGCGCGTCGAGCACCTCCTGGAAGGTCGTCTCGTGGCCGAGGAAACTGCCCAGCCGGTCCACGCTGCCTTCCGCCAGCGGGTCGCGGAGGTCCAGCTCCAGCACCACGGTGTCGGGCAGGGAGGGCTCATGCCGGACCGCCAGGACGACCCCGGTGACCACGGCGGCCACCACGAGGAAGCCGATGAGGGCGAACAGGCGGACAAAGAACCTCAGCATCCGGGCGGCTCCGGTGGTTGCGCGGCGTCAGCGGTCCTGCTTGTGGTAATCGCGGTTCGGCAGCATGTCCACCGCAGAGGCGACGCGGTTCGACATGTTGTAGAAGCCGGCGGTGTCGGCGATGTCGAAGATGTCCTCCTCGCCGAAGCCGGCGTCGCGCAGCGCCTGCCGGTCCGGCTCGCCCATGGTCCAGGGCTCCTTGGTCAACTTCCACGCGAAGTCGAGCATGGCGCGCTGGCGCGGCTCCAGCTTGGCGGCGCGGTAGTTGAAGGCGAGCATCTCGCCCAGTTCCGGATCGCCGGACAGCCTGCGCACCGCCTGCCCATGGGCGACCAGGCAGTAGTAGCAATGGTTGGCCGAGGACACGACCACGGCGATCATCTCGCGCTCCAGCTTGGACAGGCCGCTCTCGCCGACCATCAGCTCGTTGTAGAGCTGGGCAAAGGTGCGCAGCTTCTTCGGGCGCAGGCTGTAGGCGCGCAGCACGTTGGGGACGAAGCCCAGCTTCTCCTCGCACTTGGCGAAGAGCGCGGCCATGTCCGGGTCGAGGTCGGGCGTCTCGGGAACGGGCAGGGCCATGACGTGATCGGGCTGCGGCATCGCGGTGGTCTCCTCCGGTGTGTTGGCGTCGTTGCGGTCGATGCTGTTTTGGCCGACAGGGTAGCCGGGCGGCGGCGCTTCGCAAAGCCCCACCTCCGGTCAGGCCCATTCACTATGGGTTGCAACCCTGCTTTTCGTACGTTGTCTCTCGCCAAGCCGTCGCCATCCGTGCGAAGACTGCGCTCCGCCGCAACGCAGTGGTTCGACCGATGAAGGATCCGGGTGGCAAAGGCGCGCCCAAGCTCGGCCTCCTCTCGGTTCTGGTGGTTGAGGACAGCGCCTTCATCCGCAACGTGCTGACAACGACCCTGCGCACCATCGGGGTCGGCGCGGTCCATGCCGAGCCGGGTGGGGCGGAAGCCATCCGCTTCCTGGAGGAGCGGCGGGCCGCCCTGCCGCCCGGCACGGCGCCGGTGGACATGATCATCACCGACCTGGTGATGCCGGAGGTGGACGGGCTGATGCTGCTGCGCTGGCTGCGCTGCAGCCCGAAGTCGCCGGACCGTTTCCTGCCCGTGCTGATGCTGTCCGGCGCCGCCGACCGCCATTATGTCGAGCAGGCGCGCGACCTGGGCGCCACCGACTTCATCGCCAAGCCCTTTTCCGCGGCGACCATCGCCAGCCGCCTGCTGGCCGCCATCGCCCGGCCGCGGCGCTTCGTGCTCGCCAAGGGCTATTTCGGGCCGGACCGGCGGCGGACGCAGCGGCCGGTGGCGATGGATTGCCGGATGACCGGCCCCGGGGAAATCCTGGTGGTGCACAGCGCGTCCAAGGCGGCCGGCATCGACCGCTTTCCGGTCGTCCATTTCGACCTGCCCAACCGGCTGGGCGCCAAGATGGGCATCGCGCCGAAGGACCCCGTCCCGACGCTGCCCGACGAGGTTCTGGCGGCGGCGGAGGCGGAGATCCAGAACCGCTCCGGCGATTACGCCACCTGGATTGCCGGGGAGGTGGACGAGCTGGCTCGCCGCGTCGAGCGGCTGGGCGCGGAGGCCGCCGCGGTTCCGGCGCTGATGGCGCAGATCAACCGCTCCGCCCACGAGATGCGCGGGCAGGGCGGAATCTTCGGCTATCCGCTGATCACCCGCATCGCCAAGTCGCTCTACGAGGCGACGCAGGGCGGCTTTCCCACCGTCACGGGCAACGAGCGCCTGCTGCTGAAGGCCCATGTCGACGCCATCAAGGCGGTGATGGCCGGGCGGATCAGCGGAGACGGCGGGGCGACCGGCCAGCAGCTTCTGGCCTCGCTGGACCTTGCCAAGAGGAAATACGCCAAGGCGGACGGCGAGGGCGACCCGGCCTGAGCGCCGCCACTATTTCCAGCGGATTCCCGCCTCGCGGCGGATCTCCTCCATGCGCTCCAGCGCCGGCTTGAAGCCGGTCAGGGAGAAGCGCACCTCCGCCTTGCCGCCGCCCGGGGCGGAGCCGACGGCGGAGACTTCCTTGCCGGGAGTCAGCCGCTCGACCAGCTTGGCGTTGGTGTCCGGGGCGCTCACCGCGCAGGTGTTGGTCTCCCATTCGAAGTGTTCGCAGGGGTATTCGGGACGGAACAGCGCCCGGTCCACCCAAACGCGGACGATCTTCGACAGGTCCATCGTCTGCTCGTCCAGCCGGAAGCGCAGCCCCTCCAGCCAGCGCTCACTGGAGCGCAGCCAGACGAGGCGCGACCGCCGGTCGCTGCCGGGGCGTGAGAGCAGTTCGCATTCGACGCGGCGCGGCTCGCTCCAGACCTGGCAGTAGAGGCGCCAGTCCTTGAAGGTCTCCGAATGCTCCCGATAGGCCGGAGGCTGGGATTGGGTCTGGGCGGCGGCGGGAAGGGCGGCGACCAGCAGAAAGCCCGCCATCACGCCGCCACGCCATGCCGCCGCGATGCGTCCCCGCATCGGGCTCAGCCCCGCGCGTAGGCGCGGTGGCGCAGCAGATGGTCGGCCAGAACGCAGGCCATCATCGCCTCGCCGACCGGGACGGCGCGGATGCCGACGCAGGGGTCGTGGCGGCCCTTGGTCAGGATGTCGGTGTCCTTGCCCTGCAGATCGACCGTCTGGCGCGGGGTGAGGATGGAACTCGTCGGCTTCACCGCGAAGCGCACCACGACGTCCTGCCCGGTGGAGATGCCGCCGAGGATGCCCCCGGCGAGGTTGGACCGGAACTCCGGCTCGCCGTCGGGGCCGGCGCGCATCTCGTCGGCGTTCTGCTCGCCGGTCAGGGTGGCGGCCTCGAAGCCGTTGCCGATCTCCACGCCCTTGACGGCGTTGATGGTCATCATGGCGCGGGCAAGATCGCCGTCCAGCTTGTCGTAGAGCGGGTCGCCGAGCCCGGCGGGCAGGCCGGAGGCCACGACCTCCACCACCGCGCCGATCGACGAGCCGCTCTTGCGGATGCCGTCCAGATAGTCGGCCCATTCGGCGGCGGCCTGCGGATCGGGGCAGAAGAAGGGGTTGTTGTCCACCTCCGCCCAATCCCAGCGGCTGCGGTCCACCTTGTGCGGGCCGATCTGCACCAGCGCGCCGCGCACGGTCACGCCGTCGCCCAGCACCTTGCGGGCCACCGCACCCGCCGCCACGCGGCAGGCCGTCTCGCGCGCCGAGGAGCGCCCGCCGCCGCGGTAATCGCGGATGCCGTATTTCTTCCAGTAGGTGTAGTCGGCGTGGCCGGGCCGGAACTTGCTGGCGATCTCGCTGTAGTCCTTGGAGCGCTGGTCGGTGTTCTCGATCATCAGCGAGACCGGCGTGCCGGTGGTCTGCCCTTCGAACACGCCCGACAAAATCTTGACCTGATCCGGCTCCTGGCGCTGGGTGGTGTAGCGCGACTGGCCGGGGCGGCGCTTGTCGAGCCAGGGCTGGATGTCCGCCTCGGTCAGGGAGAGCAGCGACGGGCAGCCGTCCACCACCACGCCGATCGCCGGCCCATGGCTCTCGCCCCAGGTGGTGAAACGGAAAAGCGTTCCGAAGCTGTTGCCGGCCATGGCGAGGACTCCCGATGCGACACGATGTTACCGCAAGTTCTGCGGTCGAGCGCGTTTCTTGCGGCGTTTCGGCCGGCGCGTCAAGCGCGAGGGGGCTTAGAACGCTCCCTTCTGTTCACGCCGGCGGTCGAGCGCGACCTCGAACTGGCGCAGCAGCTTGTGCGTGGCTTCGAAGTAGAGCTTGCGCTGCGGGTTGTTCTTCATGCAGCGGGCGTCCAGGTGGGACACGCTGGTCAAGGCGGAGACGCAGTAGCCGAGAAGCCAGTAATGGGAGCGGATCTTGCGCAGATAGTCGCGGAAGGGTTCCGGCTGGCCGGCCATGAAGGCGGAGAAGCTCGCCTCGTAGTCGGCGAGGATTTGCCGGATGTCGAGCAGCGTGGTTTCCAGCAGCTTGCCCACCTTTTCGATGTGCATCAGAAGCTGGGTTTCATAGGGCTTGTGCATGCGGATATCGACCGGGATGCATTCCCGCGACTTCAGCCAGTTCAGGATGATCCGCGCCCGCGGCGCGATGCGGCGGAGTTGGTACTCGTAGAAGGTCGTGCCCTTCCAGGCGCTGAAGATCTGGTCGGCCTCGCTGCGGTCGATGCCGAAGGCCGAGACGAACAGGCCGGCTTCCTCAAGCTCGGGATTCCAGATCGCTTCCAGGAAGCGCTCGATGCTCTGGGTGCCGTTGCCGCCGCCGTCGATGGCCTTGCGCACGATGGGTTCGATGCGCGCCCGGATCAGGCGGCGGAGCTGCTGGTCCTCGGCGTCGCTGATCGCCCAGTGACGCTTGTCCACCGGGACCTTTTCGCCTTCGAAACAGGCCTTCAGCAGGAAGGAGTCCAGCGATGGCACGCTGTCGATCAGGGTGAGGGTGCGCAGGTCCGCGGCCGCGGCCTCGCTGTTGGCCTCGCCGATGCCGAACTGTTCGGCCAGCAGGAGGTTGCTGTTGCGGGCGCGCAGATAGATGGCGAGGCCGCCCGCTTCGGTGTGTTCGACGCTGTGCGGAATGTAGATGCCGGTCTCGACCGGCCGCGATGCGGCGTCGCCGTCCTCATCCTCGTCGGCGATGGGGTTGGCGTAGTCGTCGGCGTCTTCGTCGAAGTTCGGGTATTTGAACAGGATGGCCTTGTTCAGTCCCCGGGCGCGGAACAGGCGGCTCTCTTCGGGGATGTCACGGGTGATGGTGATCAAATTCATCGAGACGCTGGAGCCGCCGTAGAGAATTTGCTCCAGAATCGGGGACACCGAATCCGATTGACGCCGTGCACGCATCCGACCGTCGCCTTCCGCAACCTTCCGTAAGCGTGAAGAATAGCGGTCTGCTGCGGTGCGCAAAAGTATGTAATACGACGATCGGTAAAAAATACCTCAAACTGGGTAAGGACGTTTCCGGCGGGCGTTCCGGAACGAACCGGACGCGCCCGCCGTTGCCCGACGCTTTGGAATCAGGCGGGCTTGCCCGCGCCGCCCAGCGACCCCAGGAGCTGCGACACCTCGGCCGCCGCGTCCACCGCGACCATGCCGACGGTGTGGTAGCCGGAGTCGACGTGCATCACCTCGCCGGTCACGCCGGTGCCGAGGTCGCTCAGCAGGAACAGGCCGGCGCCGCCGACCTCACCGATGGTGACGTTGCGCTTCAGCGGGGCGTTCAGCTCGTTCCACTTCAGGATGTAGCGGAAATCGCCGATGCCGCTGGCGGCCAGCGTCTTGATCGGACCGGCGGAGATGGCATTGACGCGGATGTCCCGACCGCCCAAATCGACGGCGAGGTAACGCACGCTCGCCTCCAGCGCGGCCTTGGCGACGCCCATCACATTGTAATGGGGCATCACGCGCTCGGCGCCGTAGTAGGAGAGGGTGAGCAGGCTGCCGCCCTCCTTCATCAGCGGAACGGCGCGCTGCGCCACCGCGGTGAAGGAATAGCAGGAGATGTCCATCGTGCGCAGGAAGTTGGCCCGCGTCGTGTCGAGATAGAGGCCGTCCAGCTCGTTCTTGTCGGAAAAAGCGATCGCATGAACCAGGAAGTCCAGCTTGCCCCATTCCTTCTCGATGGCGGCGAAGGTCGCGTCGACGCTGGCCTCGTCGGTGACGTCGCAGGGCAGCAGCAGCGGGGCCTTGACCTGCTCGGCCAGCGGCTTCACACGCTTCAGCAGCGCGTCACCCTGATAGGTGAAGGCCAGCTCGGCGCCGTGCTGCGCCAGCGTGGAGGCAATTCCCCAGGCGATCGACCGATCGTTCGCCACGCCCATGATCAGGCCGCGCTTGCCGTCCATGAGCGGCTTCGGGTTGGACATCCGTACCTCGTGCATCCAGAGTATGCTTTGAAAAGTGGGCCGCATCCTACACGAAAGGCCGGCCCGGTCAAACCAAGGCGGGAGGCATCCTGTGGCTGAAACCGAAGGCACGTCGAAAGGGGGCTGGAACCCCTTTGTGCGCGTTCGGGAAATCGGCGGCTTCATCGCCTATTCCTCCATGCGCTTCTACAACGACAACTGCTTCCAGACCGCGGCCTCGCTGACCTACACCTCGCTGCTGGCGCTGGTGCCGCTGATGACCATCGGCTTCGCGATCTTTTCCGCCTTTCCCGCCTTCAACGCGCTGCAATCGCGCATCCAGACTCTGCTGTTCAAGAATCTCGTGCCGGAGAACAGCGACGCCATTCTCCAGTACTTGGCGGCCTTCATGGCCAACGCCGGGCAGATGCCGGTGTTCGGCATCATCGGGCTGGCGATGTCCGCCGTTCTGCTGATCTGGACCATCGAAGGGTCCTTCGCCACCGTCTGGCGGGTGCGAGAGCCGCGCTCCTACGTCACCCGCATCCTGTCCTTCTGGGCGGTGGTGTCGCTGAGCCCGCTGTTCGCCGGCGCCAGCCTGTCGCTGTCCAGCACGCTGTGGGCGGTGCTCCAGTTCGCCCATCTGGAGGGCTTCGCCGACCCGCTGGTGGGGATCGGGGCGATCCTGCCCTTCATGCTGCAGCTGGTCGGCTGCACGCTGCTCTACGTCATCATCCCCAACCGGGACGTGGGTTGGATGGACGCCGCCTGCGGCGGGGCGGTCGCCTCGCTGCTGCTGGAGACGTCCAAGGCTGGCTTCGCCATGTACATGAAGGAGTTTCCGGCCTACCAGACCATCTACGGCGCGTTGGCGACCGTGCCGATCTTCCTGTTCTGGCTCTACATCGCCTGGTCGACGGTGCTGTTCGGCGCGGTCATCACCGCCTCGCTGCCCGAATGGCGGGCCGGCAAGATCACCCGCGGCGGGCCGGAAGGGCTGCTGCCCGCGCAGCGGCTGGGGCTGGCGCTGGCCGTCCTGCACGAGCTTCTTGAGGGCACGCGGCTCGGCGTCGGCCTGCGGCGGCGGACACTGGTCGGGCGCGTGCCGGTCGGCACGGTGCTGATCGACGGCATCCTGGAGCAGCTTCGCGACGCCCATTGGGTGGCCCACACCACGCACAACGCCTGGGTCGTCACCCGCGACCTCAGCGAGGCCACGCTCTACGATCTGATGAAGGCGCTGGGCATCGGCCTGCGCGGCTCCGTCCGCGGGCTGGGCGGGCTGGAACTGCCCTGGCAGGACCGCACGGCCCATCTGCTGGAGCAGGCGGAGCGGAACCAGGAGGATATGCTCGGCGTGCCGATCAAGGATCTGCTGTCCGACCGGCCCCTGGAGACGGGAGCGCTCGAAACGGAGACCCGGGAACCGAACCCGCAGGATTCCGGACCGGTGGTGGGGGAGGGGTCCGGTGCCGTGCCGCTGAGGGCGAAGCGCTGGCCCTGAATGCGGGCCTCGCGGACGATCAAGCTTGGTATTTGGCGATGAGGTCCGCGGCGAAGCTGTCCAGGTTGTTGTCGGCGGGCAGGGTCTGGACGTAGGAGCAGCCGCGACAGGCCTCGATCTCGTCGCGCCGGCCCTCCAGATGCTTCAGGCGGAAGTCGCGCAGCCGCTCGCCGTTCCAGATGTCGCGCAGCGACTCCTCGGCGACGTTGCCGACGATGGTCCCCATGCGCCAGTCGGCGCAGCAGACCGAGACCTCACCGTTGAAGTTGATGGCCAGCTTCAGGAAGGGCTCGGAACAGACCTTGCGGGCGGTGTCCGGGGCGGCGGCGAAGGCGCTCTCCTCGGCCAGCGCCTCGCCATGCAGGGGATGGACGAACAGGCTGTCGGCGATCGGCGTGAAGGTGTCGATGAAGCTCTGCCGCTCCTCCTCCGTCAGCTCCACGTTGATGATCTTGCAGTGGAGATGGAAATCGCGGCCCAGCTCGGTCTTGCGGCGGTAAAGGTGGGCCACATTGTCCACGACGGTCTGGAAGCGGTCGAAGCGCCGGGTGACGCGCTTGTACATGGCGTCGCTGGCCCCGTAGACGGAGACGCGCATGGCGTCCAGCCCGGCGGCCAGCAGGGCGTCCGCCCGCTCCGGCGTCAGCAGGGAGCCGTTGCTGGTCATCTCGACATGTCGGGCGAGGCCGCGCGATTTCAAAAGATGGACCATGTGTTCGATCCGCGTGTTCACCAGCGGCTCGCCGTCCTTGTAGAGGTGGACGGATTTGATCGGCGCGTCGAATTCGGCGATGTCGTCGGCGATCTTGCGGAACAGGTCGAACTTCATGGCGCCGCGCGGGCGGCCGACCTCCTTCAGCAGCTCCGGATTGCCGGTGGCGCAGAAGACGCAGCGGAAGTTGCAGCCGTTCGACGGATCGATCAGCAGCGAGAAGGGCGTGGTCAGCGGCAGCACCTGCGACAAGTCGTTGCGGTCGCGGTGGCGGCCGTAGGGAATGTTCGCGGGTGCGGCCGCTTCGGTGCTCACTTCGGTCATGACCTTCGCCGGGCGGGGCTGCGGAAGAGGGTGTGACTAGCAAGAGATCATGCGCACCGTAAAGGAATCCTTCATTCCGGCAACCGGACATTGGCGGGATGCCCCCAGGCGGGGCGGGGTCAAGGCAGGTTTCAGGGGCATGCTCGACAGTCTTTCCCATCGCGTCGTCTACAGCGACCGGCGCTTCTACGCGTCCTTCCCGTCCGCGGCGACGCTGGCCGACGGCCATGTGCTGGTGGCCTTCCGGCGCGCCCGCGATCATCGCTGGCTGCACGGGGAGCCGGCCGAGGGCGGCAGTGACTTCACCAGCGTCGACCATGTGGACTCGCGCTCCCACCTCGTGATCCAGCGCTTCACTCCGGATTTCGAGCCGGACGGCCCGCCGCAGCCGCTGCCCACCGACCCGGAGGCCGGCGACCAGGACCCCAGCCTGCTGGTCCTGCGCTCGGGGCGGATCGTCCTGGGCAGCTTCGGCTGGTACCCGATGTCGGCGCGCCATGGCCTGCGGCTGCGCGAGAAGGGCGTCCACCTGCTGGGCAACGCCGAAACGTCGGGCACCTTCTTCCTGTTCTGGGGCGGCAGCACCCGGGTCAGCGACGACGGCGGGCGGCGCTGGTCGGACCACCGCTACCTGCCGGAACTGCCGGACCAGGGACCGATCCTGCCCGGCCAGCGCCCGATGCTCGGCGGCGCGGTGCGCGGGCGGGCGGTGGAGGCGCCGGACGGCACGCTGCTGATGGCGACCTACACCGGCGGCCCCTACACCAGCTACCTGTTCGCCTCGCGCGACCGCGGGGAAAGCTGGGCTTTGCGCAGCACCATCGCGCGCGATCCGGCTGGGCGGGCCGGCTTCTGCGAGACCGCGCTGCACCTGACCGCGGACGGGCAGTTGGTCGCCTTCCACCGCACCACCGGGCTGGGCGACCGCCTCGCCACCTCCGTCTCCCACGATCTGGGGGAAAGCTGGGCGCCCTGGATCGAGAACGCCGTCGTCGGGCATCCCTACGACGCCTGTCCGCTGCCGGACGGGCGGCTGCTCGTCGTCTACGGCCACCGCCACCAGCCCTACGGCGTGCGCGCCCGCCTCTGGGACAGCCGGCGGGAGACTCTGGAAAGCGCGCCGGAGATTGTGATCCGCGACGACGCCCCGTCGCCGGACGTCGGCTATCCCTGGGCGACCGTGCTGGCGGACGGGCGGGTGGCGGTCTGCTACTACATCTGCGACGCGACGGGCATCAGGCACATCCAGGCGACGCTGCTGCGCGTGAGCGGCTGATTGACGGGCCTCCGCGCACCTCCTATCGTCCCCGGCCATACCGCAATCCCATGTTCCGGGAGTAGAGTGTCCATGAAGCCCGCCCGCCGGCCGTCAAACCCGCTGTTTTCCTCCGGCCCCTGCGCCAAGCGGCCCGGCTGGTCGCTGGACGCCCTGGACGGCGCGCTGCTCGGCCGCTCCCACCGTTCGAAGCCGGGGAAGGCGAAGCTGAAGGAGGTCATCGACCTCACCCGCGCCGTCCTGGCGATCCCCGGCGACTACCGCATCGGCATCGTCCCGGCCTCCGACACCGGAGCGGTGGAGATGGCGCTGTGGAACCTGCTGGGTGAGCGCGGCGTCGACATGATGGCCTGGGAGAGCTTCGGCAAGGAGTGGGTGACCGACGTCACCAAGCAGCTCCGCCTGTCCGACGTGCGGACCATCCAGGCCCCCTACGGCGCGTTGCCGGACCTGTCGCAGGCCGATTTCAGCCGCGACGTGGTGTTCACCTGGAACGGCACGACGTCGGGCGTGCGGGTGCCGGACGGCGACTGGATTCCGGCGGACCGCGAGGGCCTGTCGATCTGCGACGCGACCTCCGCCGCCTTCGCCATGGACATTCCCTGGAGCAAGATCGACGTCGCCACCTGGTCCTGGCAGAAGGTGCTGGGCGGCGAGGCCGCGCACGGCATGCTGGTGCTCAGCCCGCGCGCCGTGGCGCGTCTGGAGAGCTTCCAGCCCGACCGTCCGCTGCCGAAGATTTTCCGCCTGACCAGTGGCGGGAAGCTGATCGAGGGCATCTTCGTCGGCGACACCATCAACACGCCGTCCATGCTCTGCGTGGAGGACGCCATCGACGGGCTGCGCTGGTCGCTGTCGGTCGGCGGCCTGACCCAGCTCATCCGCCGGTCGGAGCAGAACCTGCGCATCGTTTCGGAGTGGGTGGCGGCCTCGACCTGGGCCGGCTTCCTGGGGGACGATCCGGCGACGCGCTCCTGCACCTCGATCTGCCTGCGCTTCACCGACGCCGAGGTGACCGCGCTGACGCCGGAGGCCCAGGCCGACTTTGCCAAGAAGCTCGCCGCGCTTCTGGAGAAGGAGGAGGCCGCCTTCGACGCCGGCTCCTACCGCGACGCCCCTCCGGGCCTGCGCCTGTGGGGCGGCGCCACGGTGGAGAACGAGGATATGGAGGCGGTCCTGCCCTGGCTCGACTGGGCCTTCGCCACGGTCAAGGCGGAGACCTTCGGGCGCTGATTCATACAGAGCCGCAAAAGGAAGGCCGCGCCACTCCGGCGCGGCCTTTTTCGTTGCCCGCTCAATCCCGCCAGAAGCTCGGCAGGATCAGCACCAGCACCGTGAAGACCTCCAGCCGGCCCAGCAGCATGGCGAAGCTCAGCGCCCATTTCGCGGCGTCGGGCAGGGGGGCCATGGTGCCCGACGGGCCGACCACCGGCCCCAGCCCCGGTCCGGCGTTGGCAAGTGCCGAGGCGACGGCGCTGGCCGCGCTCAGATAGTCCACGCCCATCGCGGCGACCAGGAGCGACAGGATGCCGAAGGCCGCCATGAAGGCGAAGGCGAGGTTGATGACCGAGCCGACCACATCCTCGTCCAGCACCTTGCCCTGGTAGAGCGGGACCAGCACGCGGTTCGGCTTCAGCATCCGCTGCATCTGGTTCAGCATCGACAGGGCCAGCATCTGCCAGCGGAAGATCTTGATCGACCCGGCCGTCGATCCGGTGCAGCCGCCGATGAAGTAAAAGAAGAAGAAGGCGACGACGGCGAAGCTGCCCCAGGTCGAATAGTCGGTGGAGACGAAGCCCGTCCCGGTGATGATCGAGGTGACGTTCACCGCCGAATGGCTGAGCGCGTCCCGGAAGGGCAGGCCGACCACGGCGAAGGCCCACAGGGTCATGGCGGCGCCGGCCGCCAGCAGGATCGCCAGCAGCGCGTTCACCTGGCTGTCGCCGAAGACCGGTGCTTTGCACTGGCCGCGCAGCAGGCGGATGTACCAGGTCAGCGGCAAGGCACCGGCGATCATCGAAAAGGTCGCCACCCACAGCACCGCGTGGGAGTCGAACCAGCCGAGCGAGGCGTCCTTGGTCGAGAAGCCGCCGGTGGCGATGGAGGCCATGGCGTGGTTGATCGCGTCGAACCACGTCATGCCGGCCAGATGGTAGGCCACCGCCGACAGGATGGTCAGCGCCAGATAGGTCATGGCGATGGCGCCGGCGGTGTCCTGCACCGTGGCGAAGGGTTTGTCGCCCTTGTCGGAGGATTCGGTGCGGAACAGCTGCATGCCGCCGACCCGCAGGATGGGCAGCACCGCGATCGCCATGACGATGATGCCGACCCCGCCGAACCAGTTGAGCAGCGACCGCCACAGCAGGACCCCCGGCGGGGCGTTGTCCAGCCCGACGATCACCGTGCCCCCGGTGGTGGAGAGGCCCGACATCGCCTCGTAATAGGCGTCGGTGAAGGACAGGCGGGCGGCGGAGATCATGAAGGGCAGGGCGCCGAAGGCCGCCAGGACGCACCAGGACAGCGTCGTCAGCAGGAAGTGCTGCTTCACGGTGAAGCGCGCGTGCTCCTTGCTCGACGTCGCCAGGACCATGCCGCCGCTGACCGCCAGCGTCGCCGCGCTGGAGCCGACGAAGGCCGTCCAGTCGCTGTTGCCGACGGCGGCGTCGGCCAAGGCCGGCACCAGCATGCCCAGCCCCAGGATGGTCAGAAGGATGCCGATGATGTGGAAGACCGGTCCCAGCGCGATTCCATTGCCGACGCCATTGCCCAAGGCTTTGCCCTTCGTCGCCGCGGAGGCCGATGGCGGCGCCCCGTCTTGTCCCGATGTGATGCGCTGATTATCCAAAGGGGCGGGTGCTGTCCATCCGCTTCCGAGCGGCTGTTCACACGAAACCGGCCTCTCCCAACATGCGGTGGAACTCCCGCAGGGCGCGCTGCTGCTGTGCCGCGTCGGGCAGATCCTCCACGTATTTCCGGTCGAACTGCGGCTGGCGGAGATGCTCGACCACGCGGCGCCGGACCATCTCCAGCGCCCGCCGGCTGCGCAGGATGCCCGGCGCGCAAACCTGAAGCAGACGGTTCGCGCGCAGCCGCAGCGGATCGCCGGGGTCGTCCAGCCGCTCGACCACCCGGTCCTCGGTGATGTAAGCCACCAGAAGCGCGTCGAGGTCGGCGGTCAGGCGGGTCCGTGCCTCCTCCGGCAGAGCCGAGTCGGCGGCCTGGCAGTAGAGCAGGGTCAGCGCTTCCAGATTGTCGCGCGGCGGCAGGCGGGGGTGGATGAAGCGGCCGTAGCCCGCCGGGTTGCCGGTCAGCGCGTGCAGCAGCCGGGCGATGTCCCCGGCGTGCGCGTGGCCGAGGTCGGAGTCGGCCAGCGCGAGCAGGAAGCGCACCCGGTCCCGCGCGTCGGGAATGCGGCCGGCCACCTCCGAGATGGCCTGCTTGCGGCCCGGCGCCCCGCCGCCCTCCAGGAAGCGCAGGTAGCGCAGGACCAGCGCCTCGGCCATCGGGCCACCGCCGGCCGGCCCGTCGGGGCCGAGCGTGCGCTTCAGAATCTCCTGGAAAGCGTCCATTTCCAGCGACGGGTCGGAGCGGTGGAGCGGCTGTGTGCCCTTCAGTTGCCGGCGCACCAGGTCCAGGATGACCAGCCGCGTCTGGTCCAGGTCGTGGAAGGCCAGAAGCTCGTTCAACTGGACGGCGCGGTCGCCCTCCGCCCGCTTGGCCGGGGACAGGCGGCCCCGCGACAGGTCGATCAGGTTGCACAGCGCCTCCGCCAGGCTGCCCTGGACGCCCAGAAGCTCCTGCGCGACGGAGGGGGCGCCCAGGACGTCGGCGATCACGCCGTCGAGCAGCCCCAGCGGGCGGTCGGCCGTGGCTCCGTCCTCCCGCGCCAGCTCCCCCAGGAAATCCAGCTTGGCCAGCCAGTTGCGCATTTGCACCAGCTCGCGTGACAGGACGACGCGGGCGAGGAAGTCGCGCTCCTCCGCCGGCAGGCTCGAATCCAGCCGGTCGAACATGGGGCGGAAACCGGTGGCGGCGATGGCCGGGAGGTCCTTGCGCGTGGCGGCGACGCGCGCCCGGTCGGTCAGTTCGTGCATCAGCAGGTTCAGCGCGTCGCGCCGCCCGCGCCCGTCCGTCCCGGCTTTCTCCGCCTGGAGTGCGGCAACCCGCCCGACCGCGGTGGGCACGAGGTTGTCGGTGTTGAGAAGCCGCGCCAGCTCCGCGTGGTTGTGCAGCACCTCGGTCGGGGTGACCACCGCCCGCTCCACGTAAGTGCGCAGCACGCGGTTCATCGCCATGCGGCTCTGCACGCCGTAGCAGTGGTCAAGCGTGAGGCAGAGCGCCGGCGCCTCGTCGATGGGGGAGGCGGCCACCGTGCGGGAGACTTGGCGGAACTCCACATGGACTTCCGTTTCGACATGACGACCGTCCGGGCGCCGCCAGTCGCGCACCACCCGCATGCCCTCGACCTTGCCGCCGGACAGCGCCTTGCGGCCGAAGACCAGCGCCTCCGCCTCGGTGTCGAAGCGGCCTTCGAGGACCCAATGGTCCTGCTTGTAGATCTGCACTTCGTAGCTGGCGGACGGGCGTGCCATGGCGCCATTGCCCCGCTGCTGCTGGCACGGTTCGTACACAGGATGCCGGAGAATTCGCATCAAACTCAACAGAGATTCGATTGGAATGCATCCGAGTTTCATGCCCTTCCGGACGGGTGCCTGTGGTCGGCGCAGGGGAGACGGGCATGGGCCGCGGGGCTTTTCCGTTTGCATGAGGAAGGGGGGTGGGGTATTGACCCGCTCCGTATGCCCGAGCACCGCATGCCCACCGGACGTGCGGGCTCTCGCCATGCCGACGGTTTGCCACCCATTCGACGAGACGACGCAGGCCATGCCCGCTGATTCCCTGAGCTCCGCCCTGTTGCCCGCCGGCCTGCACGACGTGCTGCCGCCCGAAGCGGCGCACGAAGCGGCGGCGGTGGCGCGCCTGCTGGCGGACTTCACCGCCCACGGCTATGAGCGCGTCGAACCGCCGCTCGTCGAGTTCGAGGACAATCTGCTGTCCGGCTCCGGCGCCGCCATGGCGAAGCAGACCTTCCGGCTGATGGACCCGCTGTCGCAGCGCATGATGGCCGTGCGCGCGGACATCACCCCGCAGATCGTGCGCATCGCCACCACCCGCCTGAAGAACGGCGCCCGCCCGGTGCGGCTGTGCTACGCCGGGCCGGTGCTGCGCGTGAAGGGCTCGCAGCTCCGTCCGGAGCGGCAGATCACCCAGGTCGGCGTCGAGCTGATCGGCCCGCTGGAGGCCGAGGCGGACGCCGAGGTGATCCTGCTCGCCGCCCACGCCCTGGAAGGGGTGGGGGTGCGGCACCTGTCGGTGGACCTCTGCGTGCCGACCATGGTGGCGCGGGTCTGCCGCGGCCTGGGTCTCGGCGAGGAGGAAACGGCCCGCCTGCGCGAGGCGCTGGACAAGAAGGACGCCGCGGCGGTGAGCGCGGTCGGCGGTCCGGCGGCCTCTCTGCTGCAAACGCTGATGGCGGCCTCCGGCCCGGCGGAGCGCGCCATGGAGGTGCTGTCGGCGCTGCCGCTGCCGGAAACGGCGGAAAAGGACCGGCGCCGCTTGACCGACGCCCTGCGTCTGCTGCGCGCCGCGCGCCCCGATCTGACGATCACCGTCGATCTGGTGGAGCACCGCGGCTTCGAATACCAGACCGGCCTCAGCTTCACCCTGTTCGCGCGCGACGTGCGCGGCGAGCTGGGGGCGGGGGGCCGCTACCGCGCCGGGGTGCGTCCGGGCGTGGAGGAGGAGGGCGAGCCGGGGACCGGCTTCACCCTCTACATGGACACGCTCCTGCGCGCCGTTCCGGCGCCGGAGCCGGCCAAGCGCGTTTATGTGCCGCATGGCACCTCCTGGGCCGCGGCGGGCAAGCTGCGCGCCGAGGGTTGGGTCACCGTGGCGGGGCTGGCCCCCGTGGCGGACGTGGCGGCGGAGGCCCGGCGGCTGGACTGCGGTCACCGTCTGGACGGCGGCACGGTCACGCCGCTGACCTGAGACTTCACGATGGGGCGTCCCCCGCGCCGCGGGGGCGCCTTTGCATGGGCAACGTTTTCTTTCTGCCTTCTTTTTTTGCGGAGACACACATGGCCAACGTGGCGGTGGTCGGCGCCCAGTGGGGCGACGAGGGCAAGGGCAAGATCGTCGACTGGCTGTCCAGCCGGGCCGACGTGGTGGTGCGCTTCCAGGGCGGTCACAACGCCGGCCACACGCTGGTGATCAACGGCGTGACGTACAAGCTGAGCCTGCTGCCCTCGGGCGTGGTTCGCTCCAACAAGCTGTCGATCATCGGCAACGGCGTCGTCTTCGACCCCTGGGCCTTCATCCGCGAAGTGACGGCGATCAAGAGCCAGGGCGTGGACGTGTCCCCCGCCACGCTCCAGGTCGCCGAGAACGTTCCGCTGATCCTTCCGGTCCACAGCGCGCTCGACAAGGCGCGCGAGGAGGCCCGCGGCGCCGGCAAGATCGGCACGACCGGCCGCGGCATCGGTCCGGCCTATGAGGACAAGGTGGCCCGCCGGGCCATCCGCCTGTGCGACCTCGGCGACGAGGCGGTGCTGAAGGAGAAGGTGGACGCCCTGCTGGCCCACCACAACCTGCTGCTCCGCGGCCTGGGCGCGCCGGAGATGACCCCGGCCGACATCCTGGACCCGCTGCGCGAGATCACCCCGCAGGTCCTGCCCTACGCCTCGGTCGTCTGGAAGACGCTGGACGAGCTGCGCCGCGCCGGCAAGCGCATCCTGTTCGAAGGCGCGCAGGGTCAGATGCTCGACATCGACCACGGCACCTATCCGTACGTCACCTCCTCCAACACGGTGGCCGGAAACGCCGCCGCCGGCAGCGGCATGGGCCCGCGCGCCGTCGGCTATGTGCTGGGCATCTGCAAGGCGTACACCACCCGCGTCGGCTCCGGCCCGTTCCCGACGGAGCTGTTCGACGACGTCGGCGAGTTGATCGGCCAGCGCGGCAAGGAGTTCGGCGTGGTCACCGGGCGCAAGCGCCGCTGCGGCTGGTTCGACGCCGTGATGGTCCGCCAGGCGGTGAAGACCGGCGGCATCGACGGCATCGCCATGACCAAGCTGGACGTGCTGGACGGCTTCGACGAGATCAAGGTCTGCGTCGGCTACCGCCTGGACGGGCAGGAGCTGGATTACTTCCCGGCCAACGCCGGCGCCCAGGCCCGCGTCGAGCCGATCTACGAGACCTTCGAGGGCTGGAAGGACAGCACCCAGGGCGCCCGCTCCTGGGCGGAGCTGCCGGCCCAGGCGGTGAAGTACGTCCGCCATGTGGAGGAGCTGATCCAGGCCCCGGTGGCCCTGCTGTCCACCAGCCCGGAGCGCGACGACACCATCCTGATGAACGACCCGTTCCAGGATTGAGGATTGTGGGGTGGTCGCGTCGGGCGGGCCCGCCCCCCCCCCCCCCCCCCCCCCGCCGCGGGGGTGGGGGGGCGCCACGCCGCCGCCGCGGGGGGGGGGGGGGGGGTGCGC
>NZ_WHOR01000239.1:0-9135 GCF_013340925.1 Azospirillum formosense | reverse complement strand
GTGAGATTTAGTCCCCTCCCCTGCGAAGCGGGGGAGGGTTAGGGAGGGGGCAAGACCTCGCTCCCCCGCCGACCCTGCCGAAAGAGCCGATGTCCTTCTACCTCGTGCAATTCCTCAGCGGCCTCGCCACGGCGGCGACGCTGTTCCTGGTGTCGTCCGGGCTGACCATCGTGTTCGGCGTGACGCGGATCGTGAACTTCGCGCACGGCTCCTTCTACATGCTGGGCGCCTATCTCGGCTGGACGCTGGTGGAGCGCTGGGGCAGCACGCCGCTGGGCTTCTGGGGCGCGGTGGCCGCCGCCTCGCTGGCGGTCGGGCTGCTCGGCGCGCTGATGGAGGTCGGGCTGCTGCGCCGCCTCTACCGCTCGCCGGAGCTGTTCCAGCTGCTCGCCACCTTCGGCGTGGTGCTGGTCGTGCAGGACGCCGCCTCCTGGATCTGGGGGTCGGAGGATCTGCTCGGCCGGCGGGCGCCGGGGCTGCGCGGCTCCGTGGACATCCTGGACCAGCCCTTCCCTCTCTACGACCTCGTGCTGATCGGGCTGGGGCCGCTGGTGCTGGGCCTGCTCTGGCTGCTGTTCAACCGCACGCGCTGGGGCACGCTGGTGCGCGCGGCGACTCAGGACCGCGACATGGCCTCGGCGCTCGGCGTCGATCCGGCGCGGCTGTTCACCGGGGTGCTGTTCCTGGGGTCGGCGCTGGCCGGTCTCGGCGGCGCGCTCCAGGTCCCGCGCGAGGCGGTGAACCTGCACATGGACATGGCCATCGTGGTCGAGGCCTTCGTCGTCGTCGTGGTCGGCGGCATGGGCAGCCTGACCGGCGCCTTCGTCGCCTCGCTGCTGATCGGGCAGTTGCAGGCCTTCGGCATCCTGGTCTTCCCGCAGATCACGCTGGTGCTGGTCTTCCTGTTCATGGCGGTGGTGCTGGTCATCCGCCCCTACGGCCTGCTCGGCCGCGCCGAGGACGCGCCGCCCACCGCCGCCAGCCCCGGCCCGCCGCTGATCGCCGCGACCGGCGTGGCGCGCTGGGCGCCCGCCCTGCTGCTCGCCCTGCTGGCGGCGGTGCCGCTGGTCGCCGGCGACTACGCGCTGATCGTGCTGACCGAGGTGGTGATCCTGGCGCTGCTGGCGGCCAGCCTGCATCTGCTGATCGGGCTGGGTGGCCTCGTCTCTTTCGGGCACGCCGCCTATTTCGGGCTGGGCGCTTACGGCGCGGCCCTGCTGGTCAAGCATTTCGCCGCGCCGATGCCACTGGCGCTGGCCGCCGCTCCGCTGGTTGCCGGGCTGGGGGCGCTGGCCGCGGGCTGGTTCTGCGTGCGGCGCTCCGGCCTCTACTTCGCCATGCTCACCCTGGCCTTCGCGCAGATCGTCTGGTCGGTGACCTTCCAATGGTACGGAGTCACGGGGGGCGACAACGGCATCCTCGGCGTCTGGCCACCGGACTGGGCGGCGGGCAAGGTGGCCTATTACTGGCTGACGCTGGCGCTGTCCGGCGGCGCGCTGCTGCTGCTGCGCCGCGCCGCCTTCGCGCCCTTCGGCTACACGCTGCGCGCCGGGCGCGATTCCGCGCTGCGCGCCGAATCGGTGGGCATCGACGTGCGCCGCCACCAGTGGCTGAGCTTCGCCCTGGCCGGCTCCGCCGCCGGTCTGGCCGGCGGGCTCTACGCCTTTTCCAAGGGCAGCGTCTTCCCCACCCTGATGGCCGTGCCGGTGTCGGTGGACGCGCTGGTCATGGTGCTGATGGGCGGCATCCAGACGTTGAGCGGCCCGGTGGTGGGCGCTGCCTTGTTCCACCTGCTGGAGACCGAGGCGATGAGCCGGACGGACTGGTGGCGGCTGGTCCTGGGCGCCATCATCCTGGTGCTGGTCCTCGCCTTCCCCAAGGGCGTCGCCGGCTTCGTCCGCGACCTGTGGACCCGCGGGAGGGACGCATGAGCCGCCGCCTCGCCGTCGAAAACCTCCAGCGCGCCTTCGGCGGCGTGCAGGCGGTGCGCGGCGTGTCCTTCGCGCTGGACGCCGGGGAGGTCCTGGCGCTGATCGGGCCGAACGGCGCCGGCAAGACGACCTGCTTCAACCTGCTCAACGGCCAGCTCCGGCCCGACGCCGGGACGGTGCGGCTGGACGGGGTGGACATCGTCGGCCTGCCGCCGCGCCGCATCTGGCGGATGGGCGTCGGCCGCACCTTCCAGATCACCGCCACCTTCGCCTCGATGACGGTGCGCGAGAATGTGCAGATGGTCCTGCTGTCCGTCCACCGGCGCCTGTTCGGGCTGTGGACCCCGGCCGCCGCCGGGTTCCGCGACGAGGCAATGGCCCTGCTGGAACGCGTCGGCATGGGCGCCCAGGCGGAGCGGCCCTGCGGGGTGCTGGCCTATGGCGACCTGAAGCGCGTCGAACTCGCCATGGCGCTGGCCGGCGACCCGAAAATCCTGCTGATGGACGAACCGACCGCCGGCATGGCCCCCGGCGAGCGGCAGGAGCTGATGGCGCTGACCTCCTCCCTCGTCCGCGAGCGCGGCCTCGCCGTCCTGTTCACGGAGCATGACATGGACGTGGTGTTCGGCCACGCCACCCGCATCATCGTGCTCGACCGCGGCCAGTTGATCGCCGAGGGCACGCCCGACGCCGTGCGCGCCGACCCGCGCGTGCAGGCCGTCTATCTGGGAGGCGCGGCATGACCGCAGAGCCCCTTCTGAGCACCCGCGGGCTTCAGGCCTGGTACGGGCGCGCCCACATCCTGACCGGCGTCGATCTGACGGTGGGCCGGGGCGAGGTGGTCGCCCTGATGGGCCGCAACGGCGCTGGCAAGACCACGACGATGAAGGCGGTCATGGGGCTGCTCGACCGGCGTTCGGGCACGGTGGCCTTCGATGGGCGCGACGTCTCCGCCCTGCCGCCGCACCGCATCGCGCGGCTCGGCCTCGGCTATGTGCCGGAGGACCGGCGCGTCTTCACCGACCTGACGGTGGAGGAGAACCTGGAGGTCGGTCGCCAGCCGCCCCGCGACGGCGCCCCCCATTGGACGCCGGAGCGGCTGTACGCCCTTTTCCCCAACCTCGCCGAGATGCGGGGCCGCCGCGGCGGGCGGATGAGCGGCGGCGAGCAGCAGATGCTGACGCTCGCCCGCACGCTGATGGGCAACCCGTCGCTTCTGCTGCTCGACGAACCGTCGGAGGGGCTGGCCCCGCGCATCGTGCAGCAGATGGCCGACGCCCTGCGCGCCCTGAAGGCCGAGGGGCTGTCGATCCTCGTGTCGGAACAGAATCTCGCCTTCGCCGCTGCGGTCGCCGACCGCGCGAGCGTCATCGAGAAGGGGCAGATCCGCTTCGAAGGCCCGATGCGGACGCTTATGGAGGATGAGACGGTGCGGCGGGCCTATCTGGCGGTGTGAGAACCGATCACGCCAGCATGTCCAGGACGCGCTTGGTGTTGTCCTGCGCGGCCTGCATCACCTTGACGTTTGCGGCGAAGTCGGTCTGTGCCGAGGACAGGCTAACCACCACCGCCGGGTCGAGATTGCCCGCGGCGAGTTGCGCCCCCGCCTCGTCGGCGCGGGACTGCGCACCCTGAAGCCCAGCCAGGGCGGAGGCCTGGGCATCGGGCAGGGACGGCATCCGCGGTGCGCCGAGCGCGCTGATGTCCATGGTGGAAACCCCTCGATTGGCCTGCGACCCACCCTACCCCTTTTTCGGCGGAAATGCGATGGGGACGGCGGGTCGGTTCAGCCGTCCGCCAGCCGGACGGCCAGCCGGTCGAGAAAGGCGCCGGCCTCCGCCGGGTCCTTCAGGCTCCATCCGGCGGCGCTGGGGGCCGGCGGGTCCATGACGCGGACGCCGACTCCCCGCCCCTCTCCACGCGCCGCCAGGGCGCGGAAGGCGTCCTCGTCCGTCTCGTCGTCGCCGAGGTAGAGCGGCAGGGTCTCCGGGCCCGCCAGCCCCAGGGTGTCGAGCAGCGACAGGACCGCCTTGCCCTTGTCCCAGGGGACGTTGGGCCGCAACTCGTGGATCTCCTTGCCCCCGGTGACGCGCAGTTCCGGAAAGGCCGCAGCAACCTCCCGCACCCCGTCGCCGACCGACGCCTTGCGGTCCGGGACCACCCTGCGGGTGTGGATGGCGATGGCGAAGCGCTTGCGCTCGACCAGCGCGCCCTCGACGCCGTGCAGGCGCCGCAGCAGGTCCGCTTCGGCCGCGTCGAGGTCGCCCAGATACTCATCGCCGATCTGGGTGCGCAGGCCGGGGCCGCGGATGTCGAAGCCGTGGCTGCCGGCATAGATCAGGTCGTCGATCCCGACATGGCGGGCCACATCCTCCAGGTCGCGCCCGCTGACCACCGCCACCGGGCACAGCCCGGCAAGCCGACGGATCACCGCGCGCACGGAGTCGTCGAGGACCGCAAGGTCGGGGCGCTCCACGATGGGCGTCAGGGTCCCGTCATAGTCAAGGAAGACGGCGGGCCGCCGGTCGCCCAGCATCGCCGCGAAGGCGTCGAACCGGACGAGCGCCGACGGCTTGCCTTCGGTGGAAGCGGGGGGCGGCTGATCGGTCACGGGCGGCTCTCCTTTGTCGTCCAGGGCGCATCGTCGGTGGGCGCTGTCGCGCCGGCGCACCATCGGGACAACGGGAAAGCGCGCCACAAGGTCCTGATGCCGGGTCCTGATGCGTCAACCAGCCACGTTATCGCACCCGACACTATTGTGACACTCCGGTCACAGCGACCCTGGAAAAAGCAACGGCCCCACAGGGGGGCCATTGCTTCGGGGTTTGCACCCACCTGAGATCTTTGTTAATTTTGCAGCGCAGCAAGAGATTGCTGCTTCGCCCTTCTTGGGCGTTTCCTCCCTAAACTCAGGCCGCTGTTCGTCAGCGGCCTTTTTTCTGCCAGAAACCTGTCCCTTCTGGCAATCCCTAACAAACACCATACCCCAACAAATCCAGCGGCATAATCCGCACAAATTGAAGGGCTTTATCCCCCACGACGCCCTCTTGCGCCACAGGCCCCGCCGGGTTTTCCTGTTGGCCCACCGCCGATTCCCCGCCGCAGCCCATCGGGTGCCGAATTGAGCCATGAACACAGCCCCGCTGCCGACCGGCCGCTGAAGGCGCTCATCAACGCGACGCTCCACACCGGGGATTCGGTGCTGGCGGGTGCCGCCCTGCTGATCGACGGCCCGGCCCTCGCAGCCATCGTCGCGCCCGAAGCGATCCCGCGGGAGGCCGAGGTGATCGATCTCGGCGGCGGCATCCTCGCCCCCGGCTTCATCGACCTTCAGGTGAACGGCGGCGGCGGCGCGCTGTTCAACGACACGCCCGACCTGCCGACGCTGCGCCGCATCGCCGAGGCGCACCGCCGCTTCGGCACCACCGGCCTGCTGCCCACCCTCATCACCGATTCGGCTGAAAAGCGCGCCGCCGCCGTGGCCGCGGTGCGCGCCGCCGTGGCGGAGGGGATGCCCGGTGTGCTCGGCATCCATCTGGAAGGTCCGCACATCGCGCCGGAACGCCGCGGCGTCCATGACGCGCGTTTCATCGCGCCTCCCGACGCGGACGATCTCGCCCTGCTCGGCGGCCTCTCCGGCCTGCCGGCCCTGGTCACGCTGGCGCCGGAAGCGGTTCCGCCGGAGCCCATCCGCCGGCTCGCCGCCGCCGGGCTGCGCATCGCCGCTGGCCACAGCACCGCCACCTGGGCGCAGGCGAAGGCCGGCTTCGCCGCGGGCATCACCGGGGTGACCCACCTGTTCAACGCCATGAGCCCGCTCGGCTCCCGCGAGCCCGGCATGGTCGGGGCCGCGCTGGAGGACGATGCGGTCTGGTGCGGGATCATCGTCGATGGCCACCATGTCCATGACGCATCCGTTCGCCTGGCCTGGAAGGCCAAGGCACCCGGCCGCCTGTTCCTGGTGACCGACGCGATGCCCCCCGTCGGCGTCACCCAACTCGGCGCCTCCCAACCCGGCGGCTTCCAACCCGGCGGCTTCCAACTTTACGGCGAGGACATCCGGGTGGAGGACGGGCGCTGCGTCACCGCCGACGGCACCCTGGCCGGCTCCGCCCTGGACATGGCGACGGCGGTGCGCAACGCCGTGGAGCGGGTCGGCATCCCGCTGGACGAGGCGCTGCGCATGGCCTCCGCCTACCCGGCCGATTTCATGGGGATGGCGGGACGGCGCGGCCGCATCCGGCCCGGACTGGCCGCCGACCTCGTGCATCTCGACGAGCGGCTGCGGGTGCGGGCGACTTGGATCAGCGGCAAAATGGCCGTTCCGTGAAACACCCCCTGCACGCGCGCGCAAATCTGTCGTATAGAGGCCGCAGAATTTCGACCCTCATACGCAGCATCGAGGAGATTTACCCATGGACATCGCCCTGATGGTTCTGGCCGTCGTGTTCTTCTTCTGGCAGACCGTTTCCGAGTGATCGGCGTCCGGGCATCCGGACAAGCGAAAGGGCGGCTCCCCGGCGGAGCCGCCCTTTCGCGTTTCTGACCAGTCAGTCGGCCAGCGCGCCGCCATGGATCTGCGGATGTTCCAGCCGCGCATGGGCGGAGGCGACCAGCCTCAACGTCTCCATGATCGTTCCGATCGCCTCGTTCAGGTCGGCCCGGCCCGCGGGCACGGGCATTCCCGACAGGACCGATTCCAGATCGTCGGCGGCGTCCTGAAGAAGGACGCAGGCTTCCTCCAACTGACGTTTGGCCGTTACGCCGTTTGCACGATGCGACAAAGGCGCCTTCTGCATATTGCGATAGGCATTTTGATTTGCAGTTTGCAGCGAAGACCCGCGCCGTCCCTTCTGAAACCCCGTTATGAAGCCGAACATGGGCCCTCTCCCTTCCGTGTCGGAGGGCATAGAGCAAAAGCCGCGCCAATTTCGAAACATCGGCCGAAGGGATCACTCCTTGGGCCAAAGCCACGCCGCGCCGCGCATACCGCTTTCGGCGCCATGGCGCGCCTGAAGGAAGCGGGTGCGGGGAGCCGGACTCAGCGCCCAGCGCCCCCATAGGGCCGGCACGGCCTCGTACAGCCCCGGCAACTCCGACAGACCGCCGCCGACCACCACCACGTCGGGGTCGAGCAGATTGATGACGCCGGCCAGCGCGCGGGCCAGCGCTTCGGCATGGCGGTCCAGCGTCGCCCGTGCCGCCGCGTCGCCGGCCGCAGCGCGGGCAGCGATCTCCGGCGGGGCCAGCGACTCTCCCGTGCGCCGATTGTGCAGGCGGGCCAGACCGGCTCCGCACAGCAGCGTCTCGATGCAGCCTTTCCGCCCGCAGCCGCAGGGCAACGGCGGGCCATCCTCCGCCGTCCGCCAAGGCAGCGGGTTGTGCCCCCACTCACCGGCCAAGGCGTTGGCGCCGGCCAGGATGCGCCGCTCCGCGACGATCCCGCCACCGACCCCGGTGCCCAGGATGATCCCGAAGACCAGCGGCGCCCCGGCCGCCGCGCCGTCCACCGCCTCCGACAGGACGAAGGCGTTGGCGTCGTTGGCGATCCGCACCGGGCGGTCCAGCGCCTGCGCCAGATCGGCGGCGAAGGGCCGCCCGTCCAGCCAGGGCAGGTTGACCGCGCGCACGGTTCCCGCGGCAGCGTCGACGATGCCGGGCAGGCACAGGCCGACCGTGGCGTCCCGGCAGCCCGCCCGCTCCTCCAGCGCCGCCACGGCACCGGCCAGCGCCTCCAGCGTCTCCGTATAGCCGCGCGGCGTGTCGGCGCGGTGCCGCGCCCGCTCCGCCCCGTCGGGAGCCAGGAGGATGGCGGCGATCTTCGTGCCGCCCAGATCGACGCCGATTCGCATCGGACCCATGCCCATGACGGACTCCCAGAGCGGGTGGACAGTGAAGGGGGTGGAAAAGCAGTTCCCCCTATAGCGCAGCGCTCCGCCCGAATCAGCCATCCCGACGCGCACCTCCTCCATAAGAGGTGGCGGTCCCGTCCCTTTGCACCGTCGCAGGACGGCGGCGGACCACTAGAGTCAGGAGTGTCACGTCCCATCAATTGGATTGCGCGCGCCCCCATGGACCGTTCCGCTCCGAAAGCCACGCCATCCTCGAATCGCTCTGCGGCGAAGGCGAAGCCCCAACCCCAGGCCGCCGGCCTGCGCCCCGACCAGACGGAGGTCTTCGACGGCCTTCTCCTGGCTCTGCTGGCGCGCAAACGGCTGCTGGTGCTGGTCGGCGAGGCCGGATCCGGACGGGCCGCGGTCTTCCACCAGCTCGTCGAGCAGGTCGGCTCCGACGGAGCCCTGGTGCTTCCGGTCGCCGCCAGCGCCGGGGCGCAGGTGGAGGATCTGGTGTCCGCCGCCGGTGACGCCGCCCTGCCCTCCGACAGCGACGACCGCGATTTCGACACGCTGATCGAGGAGCTGGAGGAGCGGCTCGACCTCGCCGGCACCGGGCTGCTGGCGGTGGAGAACGCCGGCGTCCTGGCCGCTCCGGCGCTGGCCGACCTGATCGACCTCACCCGCTCCGAAACGCCGAGCGGGCGTTTCCTCCAGGTCCTTCTCTGCGGCACGCCAGAGATGGAGCGGACCCTGGCCCGCCCCGGGCTGGCCGAAGCGGTGCGCGAGCTTGGCGTGATCTACCGCATGACGCCCGGCGCCGGCCCGTCCGTCGCGCCCGCCGCCGCCATCCCCTCCGCTGGCCCTTCCGCCGGGCCGGCGCTCGCCCCGCCGCGCGCCGCTCCACCGCCGCCGCGCCGGACCGCGGAGCGCGATGCCAACGACTGGCCGGCCAACGACTGGGACGCTCCGGACGGCTGGACGATCCCGGAAGCCGGTGCCCCGGTCGCCGATCTGCCCGTCAAGCGCCCGCGCCGCCGCGCCGCGCTGGCCGGCGCGGCGATCACCACCCTGATCCTGCTCGGCGCCGCCGGGGCGGGCGTGGCCCTGACCGTGCCCGGCGCCACACCCGAACGGGCGCTCGATTACGCCCGGCAGGGCTGGCAGGACCTCCGCAGCTTCGTGGCGGAGCGGGTGCACAATCCTTTCGCCGATGAGCCCAGCCTGGGCAGCCGCGGCCCCGACACGCTGGCGCTCGCCCGGCCGCAGAACCCCTATCTCGCCTCCCTCCCCGCGGAGGCGGGAGTGCCTGTGGCGGGCCCGGCGCCCATCAGGGGCGAAGCCCCGCCGCCCGCCGGCCGCACCACGCG
>NZ_WHOR01000238.1:0-9142 GCF_013340925.1 Azospirillum formosense | reverse complement strand
GTTCCCGGCGCTGGAGGGCAAGGCGGAGGAGCGGGCGTGGCGCCTGTCCGGGGGGCAGCAGCAGATGCTGGCGGTGGGCCGCGCGCTGATGGGCCGCCCGCGGGTGCTGCTGCTCGACGAGCCGTCGCTCGGCCTGTCGCCCAAGCTGGCCGGGGAGGTCTTCGCCGCCGTCCGCGCCATCGCCGCGACCGGGACGGCGGTTCTGGTCGCCGAGCAGAGCGCCGCCCGCGCCCTGTCCGCCGCCGGGCGCGTCGTGCTGCTGCGGCTCGGCCGGGCGGTGCATGACGGGCCGGTGCGAACCCTTCCCGCCGACGCGCTGCGGGACGCCTTTCTCGGCGGCTGATCCGCGGTCGCCGGGCGGCGCCGGACGCAATTCGGCATTGCGGCAACAGGCCGGGATCTTTGTCGTGACTTTCTCGTCTTGCGCTTGCCGATCCCAGACGGCGGGGATAGCTTCCGGCGTCGCCCCGCCCGTAAGGATTACCTCTGCCATGTTGGACAAAGCCGTCGCTGCTGCACTCTCCTCCCTTCTTCTGCTGGGCGCCGCCGCCGTCCACGCCGATGGGGCGCAGGTGGCGGAGCTGGTCCCCGTGAATCCGCCGACCATGTACTACCCGGCGCCATCCTCCGGACCCGCGCCGGTGCCCCGCACCGTCGCGCCGCCGGCGCCCGCCGCCGCCGATCCGGCCGAGAAGACCGGGCCGGCCGAGCTCGAGGACGGCTGGGAAGGCGGCCCGTCGCGCGACCGGGACGGCAAGTTCGCCTATTGCGCCATCGAGGGCCGCTTCGACACCGGCCATGTCCTGATGATCGCGCGCAACGTCAAGGGCGAGGTCAATCTCGGCATGGGCATTCCGGGCGCGGAGCTGCCGGGCGGCGAGCAGTGGAAGGTCAAGGTCGTGGTGGACGGCAAGCTGACGCGCGAGCGCCGCGCTCTGGCGCCCAAGCCGGACATGCTGGTCATCCCCAACGGCAAGGACGAGGAACTCTACACCGCCCTGATGAACGGCAAGGAGGTGGTCTTCGCCTCCGATGCCGACCGCATGGCCTTCGCGCTGAAGGGCACCAAGAAGGTGCTCACCGACCTGAAGACCTGCGTGGACAAGGCCGGCGCCGTTCCGCCCATCGACACCCGCACCAAGAAGGTCGCGACCCGTCCCGACGAGCTTCCGGAAGGGCTGGCCGACCTGTTGAAGGCGGCCGGTGTGCGCGACGTCAAGCGCGTGTCGCTGGAGAATGTGCCGAAGGGCGAGCGTCCCGCCGACATGGCCTGGCGCATCGGCCCGATCGTCGGCGGCATCCGCGAGCGGATGGTCGAGGAGGGCTCCAAGCTGGAGGACCTGTCCGCCGGCTACGTCGACGCCATGAAGAAGCGCTGCGAGGGCGGCACGCCGACCGCGTCGCTGAGCGCCGTCGAGGATCTGCCCGGCCTGATGCTGCGCACCGGCTCGGTGGATTGCGCGCTGAAGGAGGGCAAGATGCACGTCTCGCTGACCTTCTTCCTGTCGCCCGGCCGCCTGTTCACGATCCTGTTCCACGAGGCGCAGGAGGCCGACATCGGCTTGGCCGACAAGGTGCGCGACAATCTGGCGGAGGTGCTGCGCCGCCTCGCCGTCAATCCGCCGTCTGCCCGGCCTTCGGCTCAGCCGTCCGGCGCCTCTCCGGCTGCGGCCCAGACGGGCAAGCCCTAAAGGGTTAGGGCCGCGCCGCGCGGTTGACGGCGCGGAGGCAGGGTACACATTGTCCGGCATGCCGGATGACATGACGGGAATCCGGGGCGCCGCGGGGGAAGCGGCCGGCGCCCTGACCAAAGCGCGAAACCCCGGCCGGCGGTTCCTCAGGGTGCTGACACGGCGGAGCCTGCGCGACAGCGTTCTGGGCGTGCTGATGCTTGCCGGGGCCATCGGCGCCGGGGTCGGGCTGGCCGTAGCCATGCTGCACGAGTCCGTGGTCTGGACGCAGTCCGTCGTCTTCTCGGTGGCCCATGGGCAGGATCTGGGCGAGGCCGCGCTGGCCGACCCCTGGCGGACCCTGCTGGTCCCGGCCATCGGCGGCCTGCTGCTCGGCGTGATGGTGAAGCTGGTGCGGCGCTGGCGCTCCAACGACATCGTCGATCCCGTCGAGGCGAACGCGCTCTACGGCGGCAAGATGTCGCTGATCGACAGCCTGCGCCTGACCCTGGCGACCCTGCTGTCCAACGGCTCCGGCGCGTCGGTGGGAATGGAGGCGGCCTACACCCAGGCGGGGGCGGGCATCGCCTCGACGCTCGGTCAAAAGCTCCATCTGCGGCGGGCGGACCTGCGCACGCTGGTTGGCTGCGGGGCGGCGGCGGCCATCTCCGCCGCCTACGGCGCGCCGCTGGCCGGCGCCTTCTACGCCTTCGAACTGGTCATGGGCGGCTACACCATCGCCACGCTGGCCCCGATCGGGGCGGCCTCGGTCGCCGCGGTGGCGGTGGCGCACTGGCTGTCCGACCCGTCCCCGGCCCTGTTCTTCGGCCGCCCGGTGGCGGTGGAGGGCTGGGATTATGTGGCCTGCGGGGTCCTCGGCTTCCTGGCGGGCTGGCTGAGCATCCTCGCCATGCAGGCGGTGACGGTGGCCGAGCGGGGCTTCCGCGCGCTGCCCATCCCCGTCTGGGGGCGCCCGGCGCTGGGCGGGCTCGCTTTGGGCGCGCTGGCCCTGGCGGTGCCGCAGGTGCTGGGCGCCGGACCCGGCGCCGACCCGTCGCAACTGGCCCGCGGGCTGGAGGCGATGGCGGTGCTGCTGGCCGCCAAGATCGTCGCGTCGGCCCTGTCGCTCGGTTCGGGCTTCCGCGGCGGGCTGTTCAGCGCCTCGCTGCTTCTCGGCGGGCTGTTCGGGGGGCTGGCCTATGGGGTGGTCGAGCTGCTGGTGCCGGGGCTCGGGCTCGACCGGATGCTGCTGGTGCTGGCCGGCATGGGCGCGGTGGCCGCCGGCATCATCGGTGCGCCGGTCACCATGGTGCTTCTGGTGCTGGAGGCGACGCAGGATTTCTGGGCGGCATCCGGCGTGCTGATCGGCGTGGTGGTGTCGACCACCGTGGTTCGGCAGGCCTTCGGCTACTCCTTCGCGACGTGGCGCTTCCACCTGCGCGGCGTGCCGATCCGCGGCGCCTACGACGTCGGCTGGGTGTCGGAGCTGACGGCGATGCGGCTGATGCGCGGCGACGTGAAGACGATCCTGACCACCCAGACCCTGGACACGCTGCGCCGTTTGCATCCGCTGGGCGCCGCCAAGACGGTCTTCGCGGTGGAGCCGGACGGGTCCTACGCCGGCATCATCGACATGGGCGCGGTGCACGACCCGTCGCTCGGCGAGGAGGACGCGAAGACGCCGGTCGGCGAACTGGCCAAGCACGCCGACGACTTCCTGCGGCCGGGCGACGACGTGCGCAGCGTGCTCCAGCGCTTCTGCAGCGCCGAGGTGGAGTCCCTGCCGGTCGTGACGTCGCCCACCGACCGGCGGATCGTCGGCTACGTCACCGAGGCCTATGCGCTACGCCGCTACAGCCAGGAGCTGGAGCGGCAGCGCGGCGAGGAGCTGGGCGAACGCAGCCTCTACGGGCGGGACTGACCGCCCGTCCGAGGTCGGCGCTCAGTAGACCTCCGGCACCCAGTTCTGCTTCGACTTCTTCGGCCGTTTGTAGCCGTCGTCGCTCTGCCGCGGCGGCAGGTCCAGCTCGACCGGGGCGATGTCCCGGTAGGGGATCTGCTGCAGCAGATGGCTGATGCAGTTCAGCCGCGCCTTCTTCTTGTCGTCGGCGTCGACGATGTACCAGGGCGTCAGCTTCTTGTCGGTGTGCTCCAGCATGGCGTCCTTGGCCTTGGAGTACTCGACCCAGTGCTTGCGCGATTCGAGGTCCATCGGGCTGAGCTTCCAGCGCTTGATCGGGTTGCGCATCCGCTCGGTGAAGCGCTTCTCCTGCTCCTCGTCGCTGACCGAGAACCAGTATTTGATCAGGATGATGCCCGACTGGACCAGCATCTCCTCGAACAGCGGGCAGGCGCGCAGGAACTCCTCGTACTCCGCGTCGGTGCAGAAGCCCATCACATGCTCGACACCGGCGCGGTTGTACCAGCTCCGGTCGAACAGGACGATCTCGCCCTTGGCGGGAAGCTGCGCCACATAGCGCTGGAAGTACCATTGCCCGCGCTCCTTCTCGGTCGGCGTGCCGAGCGCCACGATGCGGCAGACGCGGGGGTTGAGGCTTTCGGTGATGCGCTTGATGACGCCGCCCTTGCCGGCCGCATCGCGCCCTTCGAACAGCACGCAGACCTTCAGGCCGTTGACCCGCACCCATTCCTGCAGCTTGATCAGCTCGAACTGCAGCCGGGCCAGCTCGTCGATGTACTTGAGCTTCTTGCCGCCCTTCGCCGGCTTGCCGCCGCCCTTGCCGCCGCCGAGGTCGCGCCAGTGGGATTCGATGGCCGCGACCTCCTTGGCGTCGCGCAGCACCTCGCCGCCGGTGGCTGGAACGCCGAGGCCCAGGTCCTTCAGCTTCAGCGCCTTGCGCTTCTTCCGCGGCTTCTCCTCCGCCCCGGCACCCGTCTTGACCTCGTCCATCGAACGCACCCTGCTTATTGTTGTCCCCACGAACCAACGCTAGGAGATGACGGCGCGTCAGGCAACCGCCGGCGCGCTCACCGCGACGAAGTGACCGAGGCCGGGGGCGCCGGGGAGGGGGCAGGTCAGTCCTTGTCCTTCGTGTCGAAGGTCAGATGGACGCCAAGGACCTCTGCGGTGATCCGGGCAACGGTCAGGTCGATGGGGGGCGGGGCGACGTTGACGCCGCGGCTGAGCGCCTCCGTCACGATCTCCATCACCTTCAGGCGGGCATGCCATTTGGAGTTGGCGGGAACCGCCTGCCAGGGCGCCGTCTCGGTCGAGGTCTTGTCGAACATCGCCTCGATGGCCTTGCTGTAGTCGTCCCAGCGGGCGCGGTTGCGCAGATCCTCTTCGGTCAGCTTCCAGCGCTTGTAGGGGTTGCTCAGCCGCTCGCGAAAGCGGTTGAGCTGCTCGTCGGGCGTGATGTGCATGAAGATCTTGATGATGCGGGCCCCGTCGTCGGTCAGCATCTTCTCGAACTGGTTGATCTCGTCGTAGGCGCGCTTCCACTGCTCCTTGTCGGCGAAGCCCTCGACCCGCTCCACCAGCACGCGGCCGTACCAGGAGCGGTCGAAGATGGCGAAAGTGCCGGGGGCGGGCAGCTTGGTCCAGAAGCGGTAGAGGTAGTGCTTGCCCTGTTCGTCCGCCGCCGGGGCGCCGATCGGCCAGACATGGAAGCCGCGGGGGTCGAGCGGTTCGGTCAGGCGGCGGATGCAACCGCCCTTGCCGGCGGCGTCCCAGCCCTCGAACACCAGGATGGCCCGGCGCTTCTCGTGCCAATAGGTCTGCTGGATGTGCAGCAGGTCCTTCTGCAATTTGGCGAGGCGGCGTTCGTAGTCGTCCTTGCTGCCGATGCCCTCCGCCGTCATATCGAGCTTGTCGAGACGGATCTTGCCGTTTCCGTTGCCCATGCACGCACCTTTCGAAATGTCTGGCCCAAGTGTCAGGTTTCGGAACCTTCGCGCTTCGCAGGGGTTGAGCGCGTGCGCCCCGCAGGGCGCGCGTTGCAACCTCGCGATGGTCCTTCCGGTGATGGTCCTTCGGCCGGTGACGGTCTTCCGGACGATCCATGGGAGGCGCCACGCTTGTCAACCAGCGGCGACCGGCTGGCGTGCCGCTGCCGACCAGGAGGATTTCCCCGATGGCCACCGCCGGACCGCGAATCTACAACCTGTTTCCCACGCTCGTCGGCCCGATGCGCGACTGGGCCGGGCATCTGCCCCGCATCCAGGGCATGGGCTTCGACTGGCTGTTCCTGAACCCGATCCATTATCCCGGCTTCTCCGGCAGCCTCTACGCCGTGAAGGATTATTACCGGCTGCACGACCGCATCCAGGGCGGCGCGCCGGAGCATCCGGACGAGCTGTTGCGCGCCTTCATCGCCGAGGCGGGGCGGCACGGCCAGTCGGTCATGCTGGACCTCGTCATCAACCACACCGCCAAGGACGCGATCCTGGTGGGCGAGCATCCGGACTGGTACCGGCGCGACGCCAACGGCGACCTCTACAGCCCGCGCGCCGTCGACCCGGTGGACCCGTCGCGGGTGACCATCTGGGGCGACCTCGCCATGCTCGACTACGAGCGGGCGGATGTCCGGGCCGGGCTGACCGACTATTGGACGCGCTACCTGCGCCACTTCGTCGGGCTGGGGGTGAAGGGCTTCCGCTGTGACGCCGCCTACCAGATCCCGGCGGAGGTGTGGAAGACGTTGATCGACCGCTCCCGCGAGGTCGATCCCGAGGTGAAGTTCTTCGCCGAGACGCTGGGCTGCACGGTGGAGCAGGTGCGTGACCTCTGCGGGGCGGGCTTCGACTTCCTGTTCAACAGCGCCAAATGGTGGGACTTCAAGTCCGACTGGCTGCTCGATCAGTATGACGAGTTCCGCTGGATCGCCCCTTCCATCGCCTTCCCGGAAAGCCACGACACCGACCGTCTGGCGGCGGAGGTCGGCAGCCAGGACACCGAACGGCTGGCCGCCCAGTTGAAGATGCACTACCTGTTCGCCGCCTCCTTCTCCACCGGCGTGATGATGCCTGTGGGGTACGAGTACGGCTTCACCCGCAAGCTGGACGTGGTGAACACCACGCCGGACGATTGGGAGGAACCGAAGCTCGACCTGACCGGCTTCATCGGCGCGGTCAACGCCATGAAGGCGGACAGCCCGGCGCTGAACGTCGAAGGGCCGCAGCGGCGCGTCACCTCTCCCCACAACCCGATGGTCGGGCTGATCCGCGACACCGGCGGCTGGGCCAACGGGAGCGGGGAGGGCTGTTCCGTCCTGCTCATCAACCCGGACGAGAACCAGCCCCACGCCATCGACCCCGGCCCCCTGTTGGCCAGCACCGGCGGCGGCTTCGCCGACTTCGAGGACGTGACCCCGGAGGCCGAGCCGCTGCCCTTCGAGCCGGGCCGCGACCTGCGCCTGCGCCCGCTGGAGATGCGCGTCTTCCGCGCCCGTCCGGCGCAGAGCCGCCCCATCGAGCTGAACCATCTGGGCGAGCGCGGGGCGGAGCACGACGCCGGCACCCGCGCCTGGATGGACGAGTTGGCCTCCCGCCGCGTCACCATCGAGAACGTCTATCCGGAACTGGACGGCGGTCGCTTCCCGGTCAAGCGGGTGGTCGGCGACGTGATGGAGGTGTGGGCCGACATCTACACCGACGGCACCTTCGTCCTTGGCGCCGCCGTCACCTACCGCCCGGTGGACGAGGAGGAATGGCGCGAGGTGCCCATGACCTTCTTCGACAACGACCGCTGGGTGGGCAAGCTGCCGCTGACCCGCAACACGCGCTACCAGTACAGCATCCTGGCGTGGCGCGACGTGTGGGAGAGCTGGCGCGCCGATTTCAAGAAGAAGCACGACGTCGGGATGGACGTCAGCCTGGAACTGATCGAGGGCCGCCGCTTCGTCGAGCATGCCGTGGGATTGAACCAGGGCGAGGGCCGCGCCGTGCTGGAGCGGGTGGTGGAGCGGATGAACACGCTTCATGGGCCGGAACTGATCGCCTACGCCCTGTCCGACGAACCGCGCCACGCCATGGCGAAATACGGAGAGCGGCAGTATCTGTCCCGCTACGGCTGCGACCTGGAGGTCTATGTGGACCGCACCGCGGCCCGCTACTCCGCGTGGTTCGAGATCTTCCCGCGCTCGGCCTCGCCGGACCCGTCGCGCCCCGGCACCTTCGACGACGTGTCGAACATGCTGCCCTTCATCCGGGGCATGGGCTTCGAAGTGCTGTACTTCCCGCCGATCCACCCGATCGGGCGCAGCTTCCGCAAGGGGCGCAACAACACCCTGAACCCCGGCCCGAACGACCCCGGCGTGCCCTACGCCATCGGCGCCACGGAGGGCGGGCACGCCGACATCGACCCGATGATCGGCGACTTCGACGGCTTCCGCCGGCTGGTCAAGGAGGCGCGGCGACAGGGCATCGAGATCGCGCTGGACTTCGCCGTCCAGTGCTCCCCCGACCATCCCTGGATCAAGTCGCACCCGCAGTGGTTCTACTGGCGTCCGGACGGCACGATCCGCTACGCCGAGAACCCGCCGAAGAAGTACCAGGACATCGTCAACGTCAGCTTCTATCGCGAGGCCTATCCGGACCTGTGGTACGCGCTGCGCGACGTGGTGCTGTTCTGGTGCGACGAGGGGGTGCGCATCTTCCGCGTCGACAACCCGCACACCAAGCCCTTTCCCTTCTGGGAATGGATGATCCGCGAGGTGCAGGACCGCTTCCCCGACGCGCTGTTCCTCGCCGAGGCCTTCACGCGGCCCAAGCTGATGCGGCGTCTGGCGAAGATCGGCTTCACCCAGTCCTACAGCTACTTCACGTGGCGCAACACCAAGGCGGAGCTGACCGAGTATCTGACGGAGCTGACCCAGGGCGAGTCCAAGGACTACATGCAGCCCAACTTCTTCGCCAACACGCCCGATATCCTGCCGCCGATCCTGGTCCATGGCGGGCGGCCCGCCCACATGATGCGCGCCGTGCTGGCCGGGACCCTGTCGGGCGTCTACGGCCTCTACGCCCCGTATTTCGTCTGCGAGGCCGACCCCTATCCGGGCAAGGAGGAGTACAACCACTCCGAAAAATACGAGATCCGGCACTGGAACTGGACCAAGCCCGGCAACATCGTCGACTACGTGACGCGGCTGAACAAGATCCGCGCGGAGAACCCGGCGCTCCACAAATTCACGAACCTGAAATTCTACAACGCCTACGACGACAACATCCTGCTCTACGGGAAGATGACGGAGAGCAAGGACAACGTCATCCTGATCGCGGTGAACCTCGACCCGCACAACGGTCATGGCGGCACCATCGAGGTCCCGCTGTGGGAGCTGGGGCTGGACGACGGCGCCCATGTCCAGGTGGAGGATCTGTTCACCGGCCAGCGCTTCACCTGGATCGGCAAGTTCCAGCATGTCTGGCTCGACCCGCAGCAGAATCCGGCGGCGATCTGGCGCATCCGGCCGCCGGGGCGGTAAGGGAAGGGGCGTAGGGCCCCCACCCAAACC
>NZ_WHOR01000237.1:0-9146 GCF_013340925.1 Azospirillum formosense | reverse complement strand
GCCACGTCCCGTACGCGCTGTCGTTGGTAAGCCACGAGATCCGGCCGAAGGTTGCGGGCGGGAAAAGCCCGACGTTGTCAGAAACCCTTCCGTGTGCACGGACGGGTGGCGCGGATTGTAGCTTGGCGACGCAACGGCGCAAACAGACAAGTGCGTAAGGGTCAGCCCCTTTAAACATCTCCGGCTTCGTTTCAGGCGCCGCCGTGGAAGGCGTAGGCTTGCATGCCGATGCTGCCATGCTCGAACCCGGTGTGAAGCCGCTCCGTCCGCACTGTATCGCCGGCGGCGCCGAAGGCCACGGGCAGGGGCAGGAAATGCTCGTCGGTGGGATGCGCCGCCTTGGCCTGCGGGCAAAGCGTCTTCCAGCCGGCCAGCGACGCCTCGTCGCCCGCCGCCAGCACCCCGTCGAGCCAGCCGGCGAACTCCTCCGCCCAACCGGCCACGTCGCTCTGGCCGAAACGGAAATCGCCGAGATTGTGGACGGCGCCGCCGCTGCCGAGGACCAGCACGCCCTCGTTCCGCAGGGGCGCCAGGGCGCGGCCCAGCGCGATGTGGTCGGCGGCGGTGGCGCCGGGCTGGACGGAGAGCTGGGCGACCGGGATGTCGGCCTCCGGGTACATCAGCATCAGCGGCACCCAGGCGCCGTGGTCGAGCCCCTGGCCGGGATCCACCGCGGCGCCGGTCAGCGCCCGCACGCGGTCGGCCAGCGCCGGGGCGCCGGGGGCCGGGTAGCGCATCGCGTAGAGGGAGCGGGGGAAACCGTAGAAGTCGTGGATGGTGTCCGGCTGCGTGGCGCCGCTGATCGCCGGGGCCCGGGTCGTCCAGTGGGCCGACACCGCGATCACCGCGCTTGGGCGGCCCAGCAACTTGCCCAGGCCGGCTAGGAAATGGCGGCCCGGCGAATCCTCGATGATGAGGGTGGGGGCGCCGTGCGAGACGAAGACGCTGGGAACGGGAGAGGGCAGGGCGGTGGCCGGCTGGGGCGTGGTCATGGAAGGGGCTCCGGGTTGCCGCACCATTCCACCAAAGAAAAACCCCGGCGCCTAGGCCGGGGTTTTTCGAAAGACCGTTGCCGGTGGAGCAACGATCTCAGTGCAGGTGCTTCGGCAGCTCGGCGATCGACTGGTCGATCAGCTTGTCCGCCTGGGCCGGCTGGATGCCGGTTTCCAGGATGCGGCGGCTGGCGTCCATGGCGATGTCGACGGTCAGGTTGCGGACCTCGGCCAGCGCCCCGGCTTCCGCCTGGGCGATGCGGTCCATGGCCTGCGCCTCGCGGCGCTTCAGCGAGGCTTCGAGGTCAGCGCCGGCCTGCGAGCGGAGGCGGTCGGCCTCCTCGCGGGCGTGGGCGATGATGGCCTCGGCCTCCTTCAGCGCGTCGCGCTGGCGGCGCTGGTAGTTGGCGAGCAGCGCCTGGGCGTCTTCACGCAGGCGCTGGGCCTCGTCCAGCTCAGCACGGATCTTCTCGGCGCGGGCGTCGAGAAGGCCGGTGATCGCGCCGGCCGCCTTCTTCCACACCAGGGCGGCGAAGATGATGAAGGCGATGGCGACCCACATTTCGGGCGTGTTCATGACCGGCGCTCCTCGATCACGGCGGCGACCGCGGCATCGGCCTGGGCCGCGTCGACGTTCAGCCCGGCCAGACGGCCGGCGACGTCACGGGCGATGTCGGCGGAGATGGAGCGGACGTTGGCGATCGCCTGCTCCTTGGCCGCGGCGATGTTCGCCTCGGCGCTGCGCAGACGCTCGGCGTTCTCGGCGCTCAACTGGGCCTGACGGGCGTGGTTGTTCGCGTCGATGTCGGCGGCCACCTGGGCGATCAGGGCCTGGGCTTCGGAACGGGCCCCGGCGAGGGACTGATCGACCTGGGCCATGGAGGCCTCGGCCTCTTCCTTGAGCGAAGCGGCCTTGCTCAGGTCGCGCGAGATGCGCTCCTGGCGCTCCTCCAGAACCTCGGCCACGCGCGGCAGCGCTTTCTTGGACAGGAGGTAGTAGAGGGTGATGAAGGTCAGCGCCAGCCAGAAGATCTGGGTGGGGAAGGTGGCGGGATTGAGCTGCGGCAGGCCGCCGGCGGCATGTTCGCCGCCATGGGCGGCTTCCGGCGCGTGCTCCGCCGTCGCCGCCAGGACGTTACCGGCAAGCACGGTCAGAGTGGCGAGCGAGGCGCCCGCAGCACCCGACCAGCGGACCAGCCGTCGCTTGGCCAACAGGTTCGGCATGGATCGGTCCCCCTAGGCAAGAATGCGGCGCCGAAACTTCGAGAGCCCGGCGCCGCGTCAGAGCGAAATTTGGAGTTCGCTCGGGCCTTAGGCGAACAGGATCAGGAAGGCGATCAGCAGGGCGAACAGCGCGACGGCTTCCGTCAGCGCGAAGCCCAGAATGCCGATCGGGAAGACCTTCGGCTGGACGGCGGGGTTGCGGGCGATCGAACCGATCAGGGTCGAGAAGATGTTGCCGATACCCAGGCCGACGCCGGCGAGGGCGATAACGGCCAGACCGGCACCGACGTACTTGGCGGCTTCAGCTTCCATGGTACTCATTCCTCTAGGTAAGGGTGAACTGTGGAGAAAAAGGTGAAGGGATGATCCGGGTCGGCGCTGGTGCTCAGTGCAGTTCCAGAGCGTCGCGGATGTACAGGCAGGTCAGGATCGAGAAGACGTAGGCTTGCAGGAACGCGACCAGGAACTCGAAGCCGGTCAGCGCGATGTTGATGGCCAGCGGGACGAGGCCGGCGAGAAAGCCGACGGCACCCAGGCCGCTGATCATCATAACCGTGAAGCCCGCGAACACCTTCAGCATGGTGTGACCGGCCATCATGTTGGCGAACAGTCGGATCGACAGGCTGACGGGGCGCATCAGGTAGGAGATCACCTCGATCGGGATGAGGATCGGGGCGAGCGCCAGAGGCGCGCCGTGCGGCATGAAGAAGCTGAAGAAATGCAGGCCGTGCTTCATCAGGGCCAGGACGGTCACGAACACGAACACCGTCGCCGCCAGCGTGAAGGTCACGATGATGTGGCTGGTGAAGGTGAAGGTGAACGGGATCATGCCGACGAGGTTGCCGAACAGCACGAACATGAAGATCGCGAAGACGAACGGGAAGTAGGGACGGGCGTCGTGCCCGGCGTTGTCCCGAACCATGTTCGCGACGAATTCGTAGAAGATCTCGGCCAGGGACTGCAGGCGGCCCGGGACCAGGGCGCGGCCAGACATGCCGAAGACGAGCAGCGCGTAGATCAGCGCGACCGCCACGACCATGAAGAAGGCCGAGTTCGTGAAGGACACGTCATACCCGGCGATCACGATCTGGAGGATCGGGTTGATCTGGAACTGGTGCAGCGGATCCAAGGTCGTCCTCGCTCAGTGTGCGTCGCCGTCGGGACGCTCGTTGTCATCCTCACGGGCCCGGCGGTAGCCGGGGGCTAATCCGAGCCCGGTGATGGCCCGGTAGACATTCAGAATTCCGGCCGCCGCGCCGAGGAAGAACATGACGATCAATCCCCAGGGCGCCGTTCCGAGCCAGCGGTCGAGCAGGAGCCCGCCACCGACGCCAACGATCATGGCAGCGACCAGCTCGGTCCCGATTCGAAAGGCGATGCCGAGAGGACTCTGCGGCAGCCGGTGATATTTCCCCGGACCGCTCTGCGATTCCTTCCCTTCACGCGCCTTCTTCAGTCGGGCGTCAAGCTCTGCCAGAGACGGCGGGGGCTTTTCGTCGCTCATGTCGCTTCGTTGTCCCCGTTGTCTCGCAGCCACGCGAAAGCGGCGAGACCATACGGACAGGGCACAACCCTGTCAAGTCGCAAAACCCTTAATACAAGTGCTTGAAAACCCAACGAAACCGCGCCGAAACCTTGGTATTACCGGGTCGAAGGGCGCGGCTCCGCTCGTGTTTTCCGTCAGCCGGCAATACGGCTGCCCAGATCCTGGGCCACGCGGTCGGCGGTGGTGCCGGCCGGATACACCCCGAGGAAGCGCCCGTCGGGGCCCATCAGGTAAAGAAAACTGGAGTGATCCATCAAGTAATCCTCCGGTTTCCCGCCCTCCTGCGGCGCCTTGGCGTAATAGACCCGGTAGGCCTTGGCCGCCGCCTTGACCTGCTCCGGCGTGCCGGTCAGCCCGACCAGATTGGGGTGGAACAGCCCGACATAGTCCTTCAGATGCGCCACCGTGTCGCGCTCCGGGTCGACCGAGATGAACATCGGCTGCACCTTGTCCGCCTGCACGCCCAGCAGATCCATGGCGCGGGCCATCGTGCCCAGCTCCGTCGGGCAGACGTCGGGGCAGTAGGTGTAGCCGAAATAGATCAGCAGATACTTGCCGCGGTAGTCGGCGTCGGTGACCGTCCTGCCGTCCTGGTCGGTCAGGGTGAAGGGACCGCCGATGGGCACGCTGCTCTGCACCGTGCTGGAGGCGTTGTCGACCTGCCACCAGGCGATGCCGGCGGCGATCACGAGCCCCACGGCGGAGGCGGCGGCGATGCGGATGAGTCGGGCTTTCATGACCGACTGGAATGGGGCGGCGCAGGGTTCAGGTCAAGAGGACAATCTGCCCAGGCGGGGCACCCCCCGTTACCAGAGGCGGCGGGTGGCCCAGCGTAGGGCCAGCGCCGCCGGGACCGTCGCCAGCGCGATCAGGAAAAGTGTGGTGCCGGTCAAGGTGCCGGTCGTGGCGTAGATCGCAGCGGCGGCGAGTCCTCCCGGAACGCCGAGGAGCAGCCAGGTCAGGCGGGGCTTGCGGGTTATGAAGCCGATGAGGGCCCAGGCGATCAGCCGTGCCAGCACATGGATCACCAAGTCCATTTGAGACCCTGCTCCGTTCCCGTCTCCTCACGCCGCCTTGCGCGCCGGCTCTCCCGGCCGGGCGAGATGGTGTCCGATCCTCTTGTCGAAGCGCTGGATGTGGCCGGTCAGCCAGTCGCGGAACAGCGCCAGCAGATCGTCGCCGACCCGCGCTTCCCCCGCCGCGAAGCGCTGCTTCAGCTCGGCCACGCGCTTGCGCAGGGCGTCGTGCTGTGCCTTGTGCTGGACGAAGTCGGGATAGCCCGACCGCTGCATCACCCGCTCCTCCTCCTCGAAATGCAGGACCGTATAGGCGACGAGCTGGTCGATGGCCGACCCGATGGCCTGCGGCACTTCGCCGCCCCGGATGCGCCGGGCCGCCCGGTTGATCAGCGCCACCAGGATCATGTGGTCGTTGTCGATGTCCTCCTGCCCGACGGCCAGCGTGTCGTTCCAGGGCATGAAGACCTCCTCCCCGGCCGGGGCGAAGAGGGTGGCCAGTTCCGCGCTGTTGATGGCCGCCACGTTGATCAGGAAGGCGTCCACCAGATTGCGCAGGGCCCCGGCTTGCTGCGCCAAGCTCTCCGCGGCGTCGAGCAGGCTGTTGGCGGCCTTTTCCGTCTCCAGGGCGGAGGCTGAAACCTCGTCGATGCTGGTGGAAACCTGCCGTGTGCCCTGCGCCGCCTCACCCGCGCTGCGGGCGATCTCGCCGGTCGCCGCACCCTGCTGCTGGACCGAGGCGGCGATGGAGGTGCCGATCTCGTCGCTGCGGGCGATGATCCCGGCGATCTCGCGGATGGCGGTGACGGCGCCGTGGGACGCGTGCTGGACCTCGCTGATCTGGGCGGCGATCTCCTCGGTCGCCTTGGCGGTCTGGCCGGCGAGGTTCTTCACCTCGCCCGCCACCACGGCGAAACCCTTGCCCATCTCGCCGGCCCGCGCCGCCTCGATGGTGGCGTTGAGCGCCAGCAGGTTGGTCTGGCTGGCGATGCTGGTGATGAGGTCGGCGACCTCGTTGATCTTCTGCGCGGCGTGGCCCAGCCCGTCGATGCGCTCGCTGGCCTGGCGGGAGGCGTTCACCGCCTGCATGGAGATGTGCGAAGAGGTGGCGACCTGGGTGCCGATCTCCGCGATGGCGCTGCTCAACTCCTCGGCGGCGGAAGCGACCGTCTGCACGTTCACCGACGCCTGCTGCGACGCCCCGGCGACCGAGGCTGCCTCGCGCATGTTGCGGTCGGCGGTGTCGGACAGGGATCGCGCCGTGTTCTCCAGCGCCTGCACCGCCTGCCCGACCGTGCCGACCATGGCGCTGACCGTGGCGTCGAACCGCTCGGTCAACCGCTCCAGCGCACGGGCGCGCTGTCCGGTCACGCGGTGCTCCACCTGCTGGCGCTCCCAGTGGCGCTGCAGGTCGATCTGATTGTTGCGGAAGACGTCCAGGGTGCGGGCCATGACGCCGATCTCGTCGCCGCGCCGCGTGCCGGACACGGTGACCGCCGTGTCGCCGCCGGCCAGAGTCTGCATCACGTCGGTCATGGCGCGCAGCGGGTGGACGATGGCGCGGCTGACCAGCAGGGCGATTCCCGTCGCCACGAGGGCGATCAGCAGCCCGAGCCCGCCGAGGAACAGGGCGGCCTCGCGGAAGGCGGCGTCCACGTCGTCCACATAGATGCCCGACCCGATCAGCCAGCCCCAGGGTTCGAAGCCGCGCACGTAGGAGATCTTCGGCACCGGCTCCGCCTGGCCCGGCTTCGGCCACAGGTAATCGACGAAGCCACCCTCCGCCGCGACGCCGACGCGGGTCATCTCGACGAACAGCAATTTCCCGTTCGGATCGGCGGTGCGCGACTGGTCCTGTCCGTCCATCTCCGGGCGGATGGGGTGCATGATCATGCGCTGTGCGCGGTCGATGACGAAGAAATACTCCGAAGCGGCGTAGCGCAGCCGGCGCAACGCGTCCTTGGCCGCCGCCTGGGCGGCGTCGCGGGTCAGCGTGCCCTTGCGTTCCATCTCCTCGTAGTGGGCGGCGAGGCTGTGCGCGACCTCCACCACGCTGCGGGTCTTGTCCTGACGGTCCTTCATCATCTCGGCGCGCAGGCCGAACAGGCTGACGGCGGCGATCAGGGCGAGGCCGACGGCCGCGACGCCCAGGATGACGGAAATCTTACCCTTGATGCTGATGCGCTCGAACACCTGACGTTCCTCCGGAATCTTCCTTATGTCCGGCACACCGGCGCCGGTTCCGGGCGGCGCGACGGCCGTCCGAAAATTCTGCTAAATTTTTTGTTACTTTTGCTCCGGGGGCCTGATCGTCGTCAAGGCGGATCAACCCAGGGTGAGAAAACGTCGCGGGCTGCCGTTCAAAAGTTTGGAAGAGAAAGAACGCGGCGCCGTGAAAAAGAAAGGGGAGGCCCGAAGGCCTCCCGCAGTTGCGAACCGGTGGGGCGGTTGCGCGTCGATGCCGTTCGTTTGCCGATGGCGTCAGAGCACGGTCAGCATGCTGGCGACCAGGGGGTGGCGGACGATGTCGGTGTCGCTCAGCCGGACGACGGCGATGCCCTCCACCGCCTCCAGCCGGCGCGCGATGTCGGCCAGACCCGACAGGTTGTCGAGCAGGTCCGTCTGGTCGGGGTCGCCGGTCAGGACCATGGTGGAGTGCCAGCCCAGCCGGGTCAGCAGCATCTTGATCTGGGCATAGGTGCAGTTCTGCGCCTCGTCGATCACCACGAAGGCGTTGTTCAGGGTGCGCCCGCGCATGAAGCCGACGGGCGCGATCTCGATGGTGCCGTCGGCCATCAGGGCACGCAGGCGCTTGGCGCCCAGCCGCTCGCTCAGCGCGTCGTAGAGCGGGCGCAGGAAGGGGGCCATCTTCTCATGCATGTCGCCCGGCAGATAGCCGATGCTTTCGCCCGCCTCGATGGCCGGGCGGGACAGCACGATGCGGTCGACCTTGCCCTCCTCCAGCGCCTCCACCGCGGAGGAGATCGCCAGATAGGTCTTGCCGGTGCCGGCGGGGCCGAGCGCCACAACGAGGTTATGGTCCTTGATCGCCTCCATCAGCCTCTTCTGGTTGGGGCTCTGGGGCTTGACCTTGCGGAGATAGCTCTGGTCGCGGCGGTCGGCGCCGCCCACGGGGTCCCAACCGGCGGCGGGGAACAGTGGGTGGACCGTCGACTCGGACGCTGAAACGGCGCTGCCTTTGGTCTGGCGTTTGGCCATATCGCTCTCCTAACGTCACGTTGGTGGGCGGCGGCTCCGGGCACAAAAAAACCTCCCGCAAGGGGGAGGTCGTCGATGCTGCTGTGCAACAGGATGGCCGGAGTCTGGCTTGCCGGTGCGAGGCGTGCGTCCCGTCGGCTGCGCCCGTCATGGGGTGCCGGCGACATTCGGACGCTCGGGAACGAAGCAGGATGCAAGCGGAACCTCTTCGTCAGAATAGGAACCTCACATCACAAACATAGGGCGTACGGCGACGAACGTCAGGCGGAATTGCGGGCATCGCAAAAGATTCACACAAGATGTTGTGGATGAGTCGCAGGTGGGAGCGCAGCGGCAACGGACTACCGCCAGAGGCGGAGGGAACCCGCCGCCACCGCGACAAGGGGATGTGCCGAGGACGCGCGAACCATCTTTGCGGGTGTCGCGGCGAGGGAAAGATGCCGCAGCGCGAAAAGGGCATATCTCCGCAAAACCCTTTGCCCGACGAATCCAGTTCCATTACCATACTTTGTAGTGAGACCTTCCGCTGACGCAACACATGGACCTGCAGCCCGGACGGGAACCCCCTGTTCCGGGCCATGGCGCGTGTGTCCGGCGGTTGTCACTCCATCGGCGCCGGGAAAGGCTTGAATGGATGGGGTCCGCGCCGCTAGAACCCGGGTGGTTGACCCTTCCGCCCTGGTGCCTGGCCGATGGCTCCAGACATGCGGACGACACGGATTCGGCAGGAACACAAGCAGGATGGCAGCGGTGAGCAGCGCCAGGCAGGGTGCCGATCGGGACGGTCCGTTCCAGTTGCGGGGCAATTCCTTCACCATGATGGTGCTGAAGGTGAATGATCCGGCGTCGCCGGACTTCTTCACCCAGCTCGCCGTCAAGGTGCGGCAGGCGCCCAATTTCTTCCGCAACGCCCCCGTCGTCCTCGATTTCGAGGAGCTGACGGAGGACACCCCGCGTTTCGACATCGCCGCCCTGGTGACCAACCTGCGCGCGCTGTATCTGCTGCCGGTCGGTTTCCGGGGCGGGCCGCGCGCGGTCCACGAGGGGGCGCTCGCCGCCGGGCTGACCCCGATGCCCGCCGGCCGCGCCGCCAAGCTGGAGTCCGCAGCGCCCCCCGCCGCCGACCCGCAGGCCGGCGCCGCCCCGATT
>NZ_WHOR01000236.1:0-9302 GCF_013340925.1 Azospirillum formosense | reverse complement strand
TCCATCGACTGGGCGAGAGCCGTCCGGGCGAAGGCCGTCGGGCCGCCGCACTCGCCGGCGGCCCGACGGCCTTCGCCCGGACGGCTCTCGCCCAGTCGATGGACGACACCTCGGCGACGGCGGTGCAGGCGGTGGTCTACAGCCCGGCCCATGTCGAGGCGGTGCTGTCCGACGCGCTGTCCCGCCAGATCACCACGGGCCGCCTGCAGATGGACATGGACAACCGCGCTGTGGAACTGCGCGCCCCAGCGGGCGCGGGCAGCCTGACGGTGGAGAACCTCTACTACAACCCGGTGCAGGGCCGCTTCGCCGCGGAGATGATCGTCGCCGACACCCGCCCGGTCGTGCGCCTTCCGGTGTCGGGCCGCGCCTATGGCGTGGTCCAGGTGCCGGTGCTGTCGCGGCGCATCGCGCCCGGCGACGTGATCGGCCCCGGCGACGTGGATTGGCAGGACGTGCGCGCCGACCTCGCCGGCAGCGACATCGCCGCCACCGACGCCCAGCTCATCGGCCTGACGCCGCGGCGGGGCGTCCCCGTGAACCAGCCCGTGCGGCTGCGCGACCTGCAGTCGCCGCGGGTCGTGGACAAGGGCTCGCTCGTCACCATCACGCTGGCCACCGAGAACCTGACCCTGTCGGCCCAGGGCAAGGCCCTGCAGGACGGCGGCCGGGGCGACGTGATCCGCGTCATCAACACCCAGTCGAACCGCATCCTCGAGGCGACCGTCGCCGGCCCCAGCATCGTCGCCGTGGCAAAGCCCGGCCTCACTGCGAAGTAAGGAGAAAGCTCCCATGCCTGCCCCCACGAACACCGCCCGCATGGCGTTCCGCTTCGCTCTGCTCGCCGCCGTCGCCGCCGTCCTTCCCGCCTGCAACGCCATGTCGCGCGTGGGGGACATCGGCTCCGCCCCTGAACTCACCAAGATCAAGGACCCGCAGGCCCAGCCCGGCTACCAGCCGGTCAGCCTGCCGATGCCCACCCCGCTGCCGACCGAGCGCAACCCGAACTCCCTGTGGCGGACCGGCGCCAAGGCCTTCTTCAAGGACCAGCGCGCGGCCAAGGTCGGCGACCTGCTGACCGTTGATATCCAGATCAACGATCAGGCCCAGATGAACAACCAGACCACCCGCACCCGCGGCAACTCCGAGAAGGCCGGCATGCCGAGCATCTTCGGCTTCGAAGGCAAGGCGCTCCAGCGCGCGCTGCCCGACGGGGTGAACGCCGGCAGCCTGGTGGACCTCAGCAGCTCGACCTCCAACGACGGCAAGGGCGCCATCAACCGCAAGGAGCAGATCACCCTGAAGGTGGCCGCCCTGGTCACCCAGTCCCTGCCCAACGGCAACATGGTCATCCAGGGACGGCAGGAGGTCCGTGTGAACTACGAGGTGCGCGATCTCATCATCACCGGCGTGATCCGGCCGGAGGACATCACCGCGCAGAACACCATCAGCTATGAGAAGGTCGCCGAGGCCCGCATCTCCTATGGCGGACGCGGCCAGATCACCGACGTGCAGCAGCCCCGCTACGGCCAGCAGCTCTTCGACATCATCATGCCCTTCTGACCTGAGGGCGTTCGAGAAAGCGAGGCTGACCAGCACAGGCCATCACACCGGAAGGGATCGCAGACCCCCTTCCGGCCGATTGCCAGGAGGCCTTCCGTTTTTCACGCGTGGCCGGGAAGTTTCTGCCGCCCGGCTGGATCTGCCGTGCCTTTCATGCCGTCCCTCGGCGCCCCGTCACCCGTTCCGAGTCAGAAGCGCCTCGTAACGCCGGACGGTGTCCCGCATCTCCTCAAGAATCTGGCGCTGCTCCTCGTTCGCCGCCCGCATGCGCTCCGCGTCGGCACGCGCATGTTCGGCATAAAGCCGGGCCTCCTCGGCGTAATGCCGGGTCGCCTCATGAAGATTCCGCGCCTGCTCCTCGACGCGCCGTGCATCCTCCGCCGCAAGCCTGGCAATCTCGGCGGACCGGCGAGCCTCCTCGTCCAGAATACGCATTTCCTCGGCGTCCCGCCGCTGCGCCTCCCCGGTGATCCGCCCCTCTTCCGAAATGAGCCGCGCACTCTCCGCCTCGATCTGGCGCTGGAAGCTCGTCGCCCGTTCCTCTTCGGCCACCTCGCGCTTGCGTTCCGCCCCGGCGCGGGCCTCCTCGGCCCTGTTGCGCCCGGCCTCGCTGCTCCGACGCAACTCCTCCAATTCACTGCCGTGCGTCTCAGGGCGATTCACCGGATGATGCGTCTGGGTCATGAGGCTTCCCTTTCAGCAGGCGGTGAGACCCTTCCAACGCCTTCTCGGCGGAGCGCAGGCGCTCGTCGGATCGGTCCAGCAGACGCTGCCTTCTCGTCTGCGTCTCACGGACCAGGGCCTGCAATGTCTCAATCCGTTTCAGGATGTCCATTTCACCGACAACAGCCCGTTCTGGCAACCTGCACCATGGGGTTGTGGACGGCCGACCCAGGGGCGCGGCGAGACGCGCGAAAGCACCACGCCAAAGGGCGGGGCGGCCATCGGACGGCGTCCTTCGTTCGATAGGGGGTGCGACAGGGAGTGGCAGCCCATTTCCCCGGCTGGCCGGAGCCGGCCGGGACCGGTAGGTTGACGGCTCATTGCAGCGGGCTCGCGGCCGGCCCGAGCGAACCAAGCTCCGACAGAGGAGCAGGCCGCCCATTTCTCATTCCATGGCCGGAACGCGCCGACTCCGGGCTCCCCTCCGTCCCCGGCACTCTCCTGTTGACAAGGCCATGCGGTTGAAGACCACTGGCGTCATGGCAACCATTCAAGAAGCCCTGACCATCGCCCTCGACCACCACCAGGCCGGACGTCCGGCGGAGGCGGAGATTCTGTGCCGGCGCATCCTTGATGCCGACCCGGATCAGGCAACCGCCTGGCATCTGCTGGGCATCCTTCACGCGCAGGCCGGGCTCTTCGCCGAAGCCTCAGCCCTGTTCGGCGAGGCGCTGGCCCGCGCGCCGGGAGCCGATCTGCACCGGCACCGCGCCATGGCCCGACAGGAAGCCGGCGACCTGGAGGGTGCGATCGCCGATTACCGCGAGGCAGCACGGCTGGCCCCCGCGCCGACCGACGCCGCGCTCAACGCCGGAATCCTGCTGGAGCGGCTCGGGCGCCGCGCAGAGGCGCTGGAAGCCTACCGGACCGCTCTGACATCCGGCGACGGGCCCGACGGCGGCAACGCCCGCGCCGCCATCCATCTCGGCCGGTTGCTGCTGGCCGGCGGCGAAGCGGCGGAGGCGACGGCCATCCTGGAAGGCGCGGTCCGGGCCGACTCCACCGCTCTTGAATCCTGGTACCATCTGGCGGATGCCCGCGCGCGGTCCGGAAACGTCCACGGAGCCGAAGCCGCGCGCCGCCGCGCCCTGGCGCTGGCGCCGGCCTTCTTCGGTATTCTGGCCCGCGCGCCGGACAGCGGGGACGATCCCGATGCGGCGGCCCGGCGGCTGGGCTGGGCGCGGGCCCTCGAGCCGCAGCGGCCTGAGCCGCTGTGCAACCTCGCCGCAACCCGCCTGCGCCAAGGCCGTTTCGCGGAGGCCGACGCGCTCTACACAGCCCATCTGGAGCGCGCTCCCGCCGACTCCTCGGGCTGGAACGCCCGGGCGGTCTGCCGGATGGACGCCGGTGGCGCGGAGTCGGCCGAAGCCGACGGCCGGCGCGCCCTCGCGCTCGACCCGGCGGCAGCGGGTGTGCTGGCCACCCTGTCGATCCTGCGGAGCCGGCGCGGCGACCCGTTCGCCGCCGGCCTTCTGCACCACCGGATGCGCCGCTTGGCGAACGGCTCCGCGCCGGCCGGCGGCGACGATCTGGACGCGTTGATCCGGGCGACCGCCGAGGCCATGCCCTTCCTGGCCGAAGCCTCCCGTCCCGAGCGCCGGAACGCCGCGGCGCGGACTTTCAACCCGCATCTGCGCGTCCGCCACCACGACACCGAGACCCGTGACCGCATCACCACCTTCTGGTCGGGCGCGCCGCTGAACGCCGGGGCACGGCTGGCGCTGCGCTCCATGGTGGCGCAGGGACACCCGGTGCATCTGTACAGCTATGGCGACTCCGCCCTGCTCGGCCGGGTGCCCGACGGCGTGCGGGTGGAGGATGCCGGAACGGTGGTGCCGCACCATGTCTACGACCTGTGCGTCCGCAGCGCCGAGATCCGGTATTTCAGCGACATCTTCCGCTACGCCGCCCTGCACGCCTTCGGCGGCTGGTGGCTGGACACCGACGTCGTTCTGCTGAAGCCGCTGAGCTTCGGCCCCGGCCACCTGTTCTGCTCGCAATGGCACGGCCTGGACATCGGCCACGCCCTGGTCGGCGACGCCATCCGCGCCCCGCGGGGCTCGGTCCACATGCGCCAGCTGTTCGAGGAGTCGATGCGCATCCTGACGAGCGGCAGCGATCGCCGCTTCGGCGCGGTCGGCCCGCTGCTGCTCAGCCGTCACCTGCTGACCGGGCCGGGCCGGGAGTTGCTGGATCGCGTGCTGCCCCCGACGGTCTTCAACGCCGTCGACTGGACGGAGCATTCCCGGCTGGCCGAACCTGGCGGATGGGCGCTGGACCTGCTGTCGGACGAGAGGGTCGCCGGTGTGCATTTGTGGAACGGCATGTGGGGTCCCGGCGGCCCGCCGGTGGAGGACGCCGACGCGGAGTCGGTGCTGGGCCGGCTGGCCGCTCTGCACGGTCCGGACGCCTCCCTGTCGGCCCTCGCCATGCGCTTTCATTCCGACAAGGGCCCCCGCCTGGGCACCGATCGCCTGGGGCATCACTACACACGGGTCTACGACGCGCTGTTCGCCCCGCGGCGGTTCGAGGCTCTGCGCATCCTGGAGATCGGCCTGTGCCGCGGCCGGGTCGAAGGCTGGAAGCAGGACGACGTGCCGAGCCTGCGCATGTGGGAGCGCTATTTCCCGAACGCCGTCCTCGTCGGCGCGGACATTGAGGACTTTTCGGCCTTCGACGGCGGGCGGGTGACGACCCGGCGCGTCGACCAGGGCGACGCCGACGGCCTGCGGCGTCTGGCCGAGGAGGACGGCCCCTTCGACATCATCATCGATGACGGCTCGCACGCCTCGCGCCATCAGCAGATGACGCTGGCTGCCCTGTTCGGACGGCTGCGCCCCGGCGGGGTTTACGTCATTGAGGACCTGAACTGGCAGCCCCCGGACGTCGAGCGCCCGGAGGACCGTCTCACGCTCGATGTCCTGCGCGGATTCATGGAAACCGGCCGGATCGACAGCCCGCACATCGCGGTGGCGGAGTGCCGCGCCCTCGAGTCGGCGATGGACCGCGTGGAGCTGTACGACAGCCTCAGCGAACTGGTCGGGACGGAGCGCATGGCCGGTCTGGCGGTGATCCACCGCCGCGACGGCAACTTCTGACGGACGAAAGCCCCCGCCGGGATCGGTGGGGGCTTGCCCGGGACAGCGAGGCCAGAGACAGCGAGGATCGCCGCCGCGTCAGTCGTCGCGCTGGGTGCGCTCCATGCGCTCGTGCCGCTCCTGGGCTTCCAGGCTCAGCGTCGCGATGGGACGGGCGTCGAGGCGGCGGACGGAGATGGGCTCCCCCGTTTCCTCGCAATAGCCGTAGGACCCATCCTGCAACCGCTCCAGCGCCGCGTCGATCTTGGAGATCAGCTTGCGCTCGCGGTCGCGGGTGCGAAGTTCCAGCGCCCGGTCGGTCTCCGCCGACGCGCGGTCGGCGATGTCCGGTTCCTGGATGCCGCCTTCCTGAAGGCTGCTCAGGGTCTCGCTGGATTCAGCCAGCAGCTCCGCGCGCCAGCGCAGCAGCTTCTGGCGGAAATATTCCCGCATCACGGGATTCATGAACTCCTCGTCTTCCGACGGGGCGTAGTTCTTAGGCAGAAGCGGAGACGACATCCGAGAGCATCCAACGCAAAAGGGTGATCCGGGCGGCGCGGAGTATAGGTAGGCGCATCGGCAACCGCAACCCTGCGCTTCGCCTATCGAAGCGCGAACAAGCCCTTGGAGAAGCAAAGCTTTGTGAAAGGTTCAGCGATGGCCGTACGGCCGATGCCGAAAAGCCGGTCCTATGGCCGGAAACGGCGCTCAGGGGGTGAGCTTTGCAAGCTCGACCTGGGCGCGCAGATCGATCTGGTCAAGAATGTCGGCCAGCCGCGGATCGTCCACATGGACGCGGCGCGACTGCACCACCTTCACGAGGTCCATCAGCTTCTGCGCCGGAAGCGTGCCGGCCAGAAGCCCGTGCTGGATCTCCTCCAGCTTGTCGAGCATCTCCTCGGCGCGCATCTTTCCGCGCGACGCGCGGGCCGTGGCGTCGTCCACCTCCTGCAACGCCAGCACGCTCGCGATGCCGGCCAGCGGTGCCGCGGCATGGACACCCTGCGCGGTGTTGGTCTCGCCGACGAGCTGCTTGGAAAAGGACGCACCGGACGAGCCTTCGGCCTTCCCCGTGCGCCGGACCGAGCTGCTGCCGCGAAGTTTTCCGGGGCCTTCGACTTTCATGTTCCGTGCAACCGGTTTCGGAAAAGCGCCATACTCTAGATGGAAGCACCTTAACATCCGGTCAAGGTTTGCCGCAATCGGGCAAAAATTGCCCCGCTTCCGTGACATAAAGCGGTCGGGCGCGGTGCCAATTTCCGGCCTTTTCATCCGCCCCCGCCGCTTCCCCTTGGCAATCCTGCGCTTTGCCTGCCACCCGCCGCTCTGGCACGCCGTTTGTATAGGAAGGGACAGCCGTTGAGGAGTGTCCCCGCCATGACCGCCACCGCCCTGCCCCGTGCCGCCCTGCGCCCTGCGCCCCGCGCCGCCGTCCTGCTGCGCGCGGTCGCGATGCTGGCCGCGCTCGCCGCGGCGCTGCTGGCGCTGTCGGGGCCGGCCTCGGCCTCCTCGGCGCGGATCAAGGACGTGGTGGACGTCGAGGGCGTGCGCGACAACATGCTGATCGGCTACGGCCTGGTGGTCGGCCTGAACGGCACGGGCGACAGCCTCAACAACTCGCCCTTCACCGAGCAGAGCCTGGTCGGCATGCTGGAGCGCATGGGCGTCAACACCCGCGGCACCAACCTGCGCACCAAGAACGTGGCGGCGGTGATGGTGACGGCGACCCTGCCGCCCTACTCCGCCCAGGGCACGCGCATCGACGCCACCGTCTCGGCGATGGGCGATTCGAAGAGCCTGCTCGGCGGCACGCTGCTGGTCACCCCGCTGCTGGGCGCCGACGGCGAGGTCTATGCCGTGGCCCAGGGGCCGATCGCGGTGTCCGGCTTCTCCGCCCAGGGCCAGGGAGCCAGCGTGACCCGCGGCGTCCCCACTTCGGGCCGCATCTCCTCGGGCGCCATCGTCGAGCGCGAGATCCAGTTCTCGCTGGCCGAACTGCCGGTGCTCCGCCTGTCGCTGCGCAACCCGGACTTCACCACGGCCCAGCGGGTGGCGACCGCCATCAACATCCAGCTCCGCGGCAACCGCGCGCAGGCCACCGATCCGTCCTCGGTCCTGCTGAGCGTGCCGGAGGCCCGGCGCGGCGACATCGTCGGCCTGATCACCGAGATCGAGCAGCTTCGCGTCACCCCCGATCAGGTCGCCCGCGTGGTGGTGGACGAGAAGTCCGGCGTGATCGTGATGGGCGAGAACGTCCGCATCTCCACCGTCGCCATCGCCCAGGGCAACCTGACCATCCGCGTCACCGAGACGCCGCAGGTCAGCCAGCCCGGCCCCTTCAGCCAGGGCCAGACCGCCGTGGTGCCGCGCACCGACATCCAGGTGGACGACCAGTCCAACAACCGCCTCGCCGTAATGAATTCGGGGGTGACGCTCCAGGAGTTGGTACAATCCTTGAATGCGCTTGGCGTGGGTCCCCGGGACATGATCGCCATCCTTCAGTCGATCAAGGCCGCCGGAGCCCTGCAGGCGGAGATCGAGGTGATCTGATGGATACGACGCTTTCCCTTCCCGGCCTTCCGCTCCCACGCCTGCCCGCGGCGGCCGAGCGCACCCAGAACGGTGCACCGTCCGGCGCCCAGGGGAGCTTCCGAACGGCGGTGCGCACCGATCTGGTCGATCCCAAAAGCGCGGAGAGCAAGGTGGACCCGGCGATCCGCGCCAAGATCCGCCAGTCCGCGAACGAGTTCGAGAGCGTTTTCGTCTCCCAGATGCTGGGCCACATGTTCGACGGAATCGAGGTGGACCAAAACTTCGGCGGCGGCCATGCCGAGGAGATGTTCCGCTCCATGCTGACCAACGAATACGGCAAGCAGGTGTCCCGCAGCGGCGGGTTCGGCATCGCCGATCAGGTTTACCGCGAGCTTCTGCGCGCACAGGAGGGCAACCATGGATAAGGTCGACGTCCGTTTCCCGCAGCCGTCCAAGGCTCCCGCCGCCAACCTGCCCAAGAACGCGGAGGAGCGCGCTGCCGCCCTGGTCGAGCTGATGAACCGGCTGAGCGCGCATCTGGCGCGCGAGACCGAGGCGGTGATGCGTCATTGCACCAGCGCCGAACTGGCCCGGCTGGGGCGCGAGAAGCAGCCGATGATGCTGGTCTACGAAGAGGTGTCGCGCCTGCTGCGCGTGGACCGCGAGGGCATGGCCGCCTTGCCCGACGAGGCCAAGGCCCAACTGCGCGAGGCGACGCGCGGCCTGTACGAGGCGTCCGCCGCGAACGCCGACGCGCTTCGGCGGAACAGCGCGGCGCAGAAGATCCTGGTGGACACGGTGGTCGGCGCCATCAACCGTGCCCGGCAGACCACCACCCCCGCCTACGGCACCGCCCCGGTTCCGCCCCGCGCGACCTACGTCACGCCGAGCCATGGACCGTCCACCTCCGCCACCCTGAACACCCGGCTCTGACGCCGCCCGCGTCACCGCGTTCCACAGGAAGGGCCGTCCGACCGGGCGGCCCTTCGGCGTTTGCGGGTCCGGCAAGAAGCGCCAGCCGCCCGGCGGAATTTGCCGCCCAGCGGACGGAACTGCCGGGCGCGCGATGACGGGCGGACGCACCGGAGCCGGCCTGAAACTGGCCCGTTAGTTGCTTCTGGATGAGGTGCATCTGTCCGCTTCGGGGAATCCCTTCATGGCCATCCAGACGAACATCGCGCCCTCCGCGTTCGAGAGCTTGGTCAAGGGCCAGACCTCCTCAAGCCAAAGCGCGGCCCCGCGAAGCGACAAGTTCGCTTCCATGATGGATCGGCTGATCAGCGAGGCCACCACCCGCAAGCGCGACCAGGCCCAGGCGGAGGCCGCGGCCCAGGAACGGCGCAACGCCGCAGCGGGTGCCGCCGAACAGGCCGCCGCCAACCGGGACGCCGCCAACCGGGCTGCGGA
>NZ_WHOR01000235.1:0-9318 GCF_013340925.1 Azospirillum formosense | reverse complement strand
GTTTTTATCCCCTCCCCTGCGAAAGCGGGGGAGGGTCAGGTTGGGGCAAGCCCCTTACTCCGCGTGCACCTGCACACGCGCGACGTCCAGCAGACGAGCCAGCTCCTTCTCCACGCGGTGGTCGGAGATGTCGACGCCCTTGGCGTGCAGGTCGGCGGCCAGACGGTCACGCACGTCGTGCGGACCGGTGGCCGCAATGTCGGCGTCGATGATCTGGCGGACATAGGCGTCGGCCTCGCCACCGGTCAGGCCCAGCAGGCCCGCCGCCCAGAGACCCGCCAGCCGGTCGCGGCGGGCGCGAATCCTGAAGAGCAGGTCCTGGTCGTGCTGGAACTTGTTCTCAAAGGCCCTCTCGCGCTCGTCGAAGGTCGTCATGGGACCCGGCTCCTTGGATTGGTTTTGCGCTCCCAGATACAAGACTATATAGCCGGTGGATCGGGCGTCGTCATCGCCCCCACCCACCGGCCAATCGGCGAATCCGGCGTGCGGCGACATACCCAAGAGGGAAGCGGAAGGCAAGATTCCCCATGTGCAGCGTGATCCTCCTGCGACGACCGGACGCAACGTGGCCCCTGATCCTGGGCGCCAACCGCGACGAGATGGCCGGACGGCCCTGGAAGGCCCCGGCGCGCCACTGGCCCGACCGCCCCAACGTCGTCGCCGGGCTGGACGAGCTGGCCGGCGGCTCCTGGCTGGGCATGAACGACGAGGGCGTCGTCGTCGCCGTGCTGAACCGCATGGGCACGCTGGGGCCGGAGGCCGGCAAGCGGTCGCGCGGGGAGCTGGTGCTGGACGCGCTGGATTTCGCCGACGCGGCGGAGGCGGCACTGGCCATGGCGCAGCTCGACACGCGGGCCTACCGCCCCTTCAACCTGCTGATCGCCGACAACCGCGACGCCCGGCTGCTCGTCCATCGCGGCCCCTCCCCGCGCAACCGCCCGGAGGTGGTCGATATCCCCGCAGGCGTGCACATGGTCACCGCCAGCGACCTGGACGACGTGGCGGAGGACCCGCGGCAGGCCCAGTACCTCCCCCTTTTCCAGCACGCCGCACCGCCCGAGCCGGAGCGGGGCGAGGCCGGCGACCGGTGGGGCGGCTGGCCGGAATTGCTGGCGAGCCGCATCTGGGACGACGGCGAGCGGGGCGAGCGCGGGGCGATGAACTTCCTGCTGCCCACCGGATTCGGCACGGTGTCGAGCGCGCTGATCGCCCTGCCCGCCGTGGAGCGCCCGGATCTGGACCCCGTCTGGCACTTCGCCGCCGGCCGCCCCCACGAGGCGCCGTGGCAGCCCGTCTCCCTGGGTTGAGGCCGCGGCAGCCCCCGCGCATTGTGTTCCCTGGGCCAGCTTGCTATATCACTCGTGCATATCCCCTGGACCGGTCACCCATCGGCCCAGGCTACACGTTTTTGGACGATCTCTCATGACACGACGTCGGCGCATCTACGAAGGCAAGGCGAAGGTCCTGTTCGAAGGTCCCGAGCCGGGCACGCTGGTGCAGTACTTCAAGGACGACGCGACCGCCTTCAACAACCAGAAGAAGGGCATCATCACCGGCAAGGGGGTGCTGAACAACCGCATCTCCGAATACCTGATGAGCCGTTTGTCGGAAATCGGCGTGCCGACGCACTTCGTGCGCCGCCTGAACATGCGCGAGCAGCTTGTTCGCGAGGTCGAGATCATCCCCATCGAGCTGGTCGTGCGCAACACCGCCGCCGGCTCGCTGTCCAAGCGCTTCGGCATCCCCGAGGGGACCCCGCTGCCGCGCTCGATCATCGAGTATTATTACAAGTCCGACGAGCTGAACAATCCCATGGTCACCGAGGAGCACATCACGGCCTTCGGCTGGGCGGCTCCGCAGGACCTCGACGACATGGTGGCGCTGTCGCTCCGCGTGAACGACTATCTGTCGGGCCTCTTCCTCGGCATCGGCCTGCGGCTGGTGGACTTCAAGCTGGAGTTCGGCCGGCTGTGGGAGAACGAGGAGATGCGCATCGTCCTGGCCGACGGGATCAGCCCCGACAACTGCCGCCTGTGGGACATCAAGACCAACGAGAAGCTGGACAAGGACCGCTTCCGCCAGGATCTCGGTCAGGTCGAGGAGGCCTACCAGGAGGTCGCCCGGCGCCTCGGCATCCTGCCCGAAGGCGGCCCGGTGGACGTCAAGGGCCCCAAGACCGTTCAGTAATCCCCTTATCCCCTATCCATCAGCACCATCAAGCGAGCGGACATCCGATGAAGGCGAAGGTTCACGTCACCCTCAAGCGCGGCGTTCTCGACCCCCAGGGCAAGGCCATCGCGCACGCGCTGCACACGCTGGGCTTCGACGGCGTCGAGGACGTCCGCGCCGGCAAGGTCATCGAGCTTCAGCTCAAGAGCACCGACGAGGCCGCCGCCCGCAAGGAGGTCGAGGCCATGTGCAGCAAGCTGCTGGCCAACACCGTGATCGAAGACTACGCGATCGAGCTGGTGGCCTGAGAGTTGATGGCCTAAGGCCGTCCTCACTCAATCCTGCCTGTCGGAAAATGGGGGATGCGCAACCGCTGCGCATCCCCCATTTTCGTTCGACCATGTCCATCGACCATCTCTCCGCGCTCGATCCCATCTTCGCCGAGTCCCTGCGCGTCGGCGGCCCGACGGTGCGCGACTTCCGCCGCCCGGACGGCTTCTCCGGCCTGCTCTGCCTGATCATCGAGCAGCAGCTGTCCACCACGGTCGCCGCGGCGCTGTGGGCCAAGCTCCAGGCCATGGTCGGGGTGGTGACGCCCGACGCCATCCTGGCTCTGCCCGACGAGGATTTGCGGGCCTGCGGCCTGTCGCGCCAGAAGATCGGTTACGCCCGCGGGCTGGCCCAGACCGTCGCGGACGGCCGGCTGGACTTCGACGCCATTCACAAAATGGATGACGAGGAGGCCATCGCCGCCCTGGTCGCGCTGAAAGGCATCGGGCGCTGGACCGCCGAAATCTACCTGATGATGGCGATGGACCGCCCCGACATCTGGCCGGTCGGCGACCTCGCCATCCAGCTCGGCGTGCAGCGGCTGAAGGGCTGGGCGGAGAAGCCGACCCAGGCGCAGCTCCTCGCCGTCGCCGAGCCCTGGCGCCCGCACCGCAGCCTCGCCGCCAAGCTGGTGTGGCACCATTACGTGGCCTTGCAGGAGCAGGCCAGAGCCCTGAAGACGGCCAAGAACAAGAAGACGCCCAAAGGAAAGACGACACCGTGACCGAGACCACCATCACCGCCGTCCTCGTCGGCAAGGCCGCTCCCTTCGGTCCGCCGGGACGCACCAGCGCCATCGCCAAGTCCCCGGTGGACGGCCCGCGCGCGGTTGGCCCCGAAGGCTTCCTGGACGACGAGCAGGCCGACCGCCGCGTCCATGGCGGGCCGGACAAGGCCATCCACCATTACCCGATGGACCACCACCCGGCGTGGCGGGACGAGCTGGGGGCAGAGGTGCCGCTGCTCGGCCAGCCCGGCGCCTTCGGCGAGAACCTCGCGACGCTAGGCCTGACCGAGGTCGACGTCTGCGTCGGCGACCGCTTCCGCGCCGGCACCGCCCTGCTGGAGGTCGCCCAGGCCCGCCAGCCCTGCTGGAAGCTGAACCACCGCTTCGCCGTGCCCGACATGGCCAAGCGCGTCCAGACCACCGGGCGCACCGGCTGGTACTATCGCGTGCCGGAACCCGGCCAGATCGGCCCTGGCGACCGGCTGACCCTGGTCGAGCGCCCCTACCCGCACTGGACGCTCGCCCGGCTGCTCCACGTCCTCTATGTGGACACGCAGAACCGGGAGGCGCTCGCCGAGATGGCCGCCCTGCCGGTGCTGGCCCAGACCTGGCGCACGCTGGCCGAACGCCGGCTGACCCAGGGGGTCGAGGACTGGACCAAGCGCCTGAACGGCGGCGACTGACCCCTCAGCGGCGGGCGGTCGCCCACAGCCCCCCCGCCGCGCCCACCGCCACCAGCGCCAGGACGGCGGACAGCAGAAGCGCCGCCGTCTCCCCCGCCCGCTCGATGATGACCGCGTAGCCCATCGGCGCCAAGGCGGCGGCGTAGAAGCTCGGCACCAGCAGCCGCCCGACCGTCCGGCCGTAGCTCTGCGGGTCGAACAACACCAGCGGCAGCGTGCCGCGCACGATGGTCGCCAGCCCGGCCCCCGCCCCGAACAGCAGCGAGAAGGCGACGCCGGCGGCCAGCGCCTCGCCGCTCCACAAGCCGATCAGGAAGCCGGGCAGCGGCAGCCCGCAGGCGATCAGCGCCAGGGAGGCGGGATGCAGGCGGCCGCCGGACACCACCTCGCACAGCCGGGCCGAGGACTGGCCGACGCCGCGCACCGTGGAAATCCACACCGCCGCCGCGGGCGCCGCCCCCAGCCCGACCAGGATACCGATCATGTGCGCCGACATCGCCGAGGTCAGCACGCCGACCGCCGTGGTCATCACCATGTAGAACACAGGCGCCACCCAGGCCCGCCGTCGCGGGTCCGCGGGTCCGGCGGGCTCCGTCCCGGCGGGCACCGGCGGTCGCACGTAGCGGTCGGACGGGATGGCGGCGTGCAGCGGGATCGTCAGAAGCGCGATGACGGCGTAGGCGACCAGCGCACCGCGCCAACCCCAGGCGTCGGCCATCGCCTGCCCGACCGGCCACAGCACCGTCGAGGCCAGCCCGCCCAGCAGCGTGATCTGCGAGATCGGCACCCGCGCCAGCGGGCCGCCCAGCCGGGCCAGGGCGGCGAAGGCCGCCTCGTACAGGCTCGCCCGCATCGCCAGACCCAGCACCAGCCAGGAGGCGTAGTAGCTCACCAGCCCGGTGGAGGAGGCCAGCCCCAGGCATCCCGCCGCCGTCAGCAGCGAGCCGATGACCATCACCGGGCGGCCGCCCCAGCGGTCGATGGCCCGCCCGACGCTGCCCGACACCACCCCCATGACCAGCAGCGCCGCCGTGAAGCCGCCGAAGGCCACCGGCAGGCTCAGCCCCAGGTCGGCGGCCATGGGATTTCCGAAGATGGCGATCAGGTAGTAGGAAATCCCCCAGCACAGCAGCTGCGAGACGCCAAGGAACCAGACCAGCCGGCGGGTGATGTGCGACATGACGGACCAGGGAACCACGGAAAGCGGCAAGCACCCTAGCCAGCCGGTCGGACACCGACAAACGACTTGTCTTCCACCCACCGGTGAGAAAAACTCAACGGATGTCCTCCCGCTTCCCACCGCTGAACGCCCTGCGTGCCTTCGTCGCCGCCGCCCGCCATTCCAGCTTCCGCCTCGCCGCGGAGGAGCTGAACGTCACCCCCGGCGCGGTCAGCCGCCAGATCCGCAGCCTGGAACTCTTCCTCGGCATCCCGCTGTTCGACCGCAGCCAGCGGCAGGTCCGGCTGACCGAGGCCGGGGCGCGCTACTTCACCCGCATCGCCGACCTGTTCACCGAGATCCAGCAGGCGACCGACACGCTGCTCGACGGCGACGGGCGGCGGACGCTGCGGGTGGACTGCATCCCGACCTTCGCCATGCACTGGCTGCTGCCGCGCCTGCCCCTGTTCCAGCAACGCTTCCCGGAGCTGGCGGTGTCGCTGTCCACCGCCCCCGGCCCGATCGACACCGGCCGTCCCTTCGACTACGCCATCCGCCGCGACCCCGCCCATTTCGCCGGGCTGAAGCCGCTGCCCCTGATGCGCGAGCATTGCGTGCCGGTGTGCAGCCCCTCCCTGCCGGGGCTGGAGACGCTGCGCAGCCCCGCCGACCTGACCCGCCGGACGGTCGTCACCATCCGTGCCCGCGCCGACCTGCTGCCGGCCTGGAGCACGGCGCACGGGCTGGAGCTGGACGCCTTCCGCAACCGGATGGAGGTCGACCACACCTACTTCGCCATCCAGGCGGCGGAGGACGGGCTGGGCGTCGCCATCGTGCCGCGGCTCTTCGTGGAACGCCCGCTGGAGACCGGGCGGCTGACCGCACCGCTGGGGGCCGAGGGGGTGGTGTCCGGCCACTATTACCTGCTGGAAAGCCGCCAGCGCGGCCACACCGAGGCGCCGGCCTTCCCCGACTGGCTGCGCGAACAGGCCATGACGTCCGGCAATCCCTCTCCCGCCCCGGGAGAGGGTGGCGCCGAAGGCGCCGGGTGAGGGTCGTGCGAGGATCAAGGCACCGATCCTTGACGGCACCCTCACCCTCCCGCCGCAAGCGGCGGGCCCCTCCCTCTCCCGGGGTGGGAGAGGGGTTTCGCTTTGTGGAATGGGTCCTTGCCCTTGCTTTGGCGGGGCGGGGCCTTTAGTGTCCGGCCTCGAACCGTTCCCCCCACGACGCCGGATTTTCCAAGCCCCATGAAGGCCGCCGTCATCGTTTTCCCCGGCTCCAACCGCGAACGCGACGCCGTCGCCGCGCTGGAGGCCGCCAGCGGAACCAAGCCGCATCTGGTCTGGCACCGCGACACCGAACTGCCCAAGGTCGATCTCATCCTCGTGCCGGGCGGCTTCTCCTATGGCGACTATCTGCGCTCCGGCGCCATGGCGGCGCACTCGCCGATCATGCGCGAGGTCAAGGCGCGGGCCGATCAGGGCGTGCGGGTGCTCGGCATCTGCAACGGCTTCCAGATCATCACCGAGGCGGGGCTGCTGCCCGGCGCGCTGATGCGCAACGCCAAGCTGAAGTTCATCTGCCGCACCGTGCATCTGCGGGTGGAGAACACGGACAGCCCCTTCACGGCTAAGTACCGCAAGGGCCAGATCGTCCGCTACCCGGTGGCGCACGGCGACGGCAACTACTGGACCGACGCCGAGACGGTGAAGCGGCTGGACGGCGAGGGCCAGGTGGCCTTCCGCTACGTCAGCGACGAGGGCGACGCCGCCCCGCGCTGGAACCGGAACGATTGGAACCCGAACGGTTCGCTGGACAACATCGCCGGCATCTTCAACGCCAAGCGTACCGTGCTCGGCCTGATGCCGCACCCCGAGGACGCGGTGTCCGCCTTCCATGGCAACACCGACGGCAAGCCCATGTTCGACGGTCTGGTGGAGGCCCTGTCGTGACCACCGCGCAGCAGCCCGCAGTCTCCCTGGAGATGGCCCGCGAGTTCGGCCTGTCCGAAGGGGAATACAACAACGCCCTGGAGATCCTGGGGCGCCAGCCGACCTACACGGAGCTGGGCATCATCTCGGTGATGTGGTCGGAGCATTGCTCCTACAAGTCGTCGAAGAAGTGGCTGATGACGCTGCCGACCACCGGCCCGCAGGTCATCTGCGGCCCCGGCGAGAACGCCGGCGTGGTCGATGCCGGCGACGGCGACGCCATCATCTTCAAGATGGAGAGCCACAACCACCCGTCCTACATCGAGCCCTTCCAGGGTGCGGCGACGGGCGTGGGCGGCATCCTGCGCGACGTGTTCACCATGGGCGCCCGGCCCATCGCCAACATGAACGCGCTGCGCTTCGGCGCGCCCGAGCATCCCAAGACCCGCCATCTGGTGTCGGGCGTGGTGGCCGGCATCGCCCATTACGGCAACTGCGTCGGCGTGCCGACGGTCGGCGGCGAGACCAACTTCCACCCGGCCTACAACGGCAACATCCTGGTCAACGCGATGACCGTGGGCGTCGCCAAGGCCGACCGGATCTTCTATTCGGCCGCCGCGGGCGTCGGCAACCCGGTGGTCTATGTCGGCTCCAAGACGGGCCGCGACGGCATCCACGGCGCCACCATGGCGTCGGCCGAGTTCAGCGAGGATTCGGAGGAGAAGCGCCCGACCGTGCAGGTCGGCGACCCCTTCACCGAGAAGCTGCTGATCGAGGCCTGCCTGGAGCTGATGGAGACGGACGCCATCGTCGCCATCCAGGACATGGGTGCCGCCGGCCTCACCTCCTCGTCGGTCGAGATGGCCGGCAAGGGCGGGCTCGGCATCGAGCTGGTGCTCGACGACGTGCCGATGCGCGAGGAGGGGATGACCCCCTACGAGATCATGCTCTCCGAAAGCCAGGAGCGCATGCTGATCATCCTGAAGCCCGGCCGCGAGGAGGTCGCCAAGGCGATCTTCGACAAGTGGGAGCTGGACTTCGCCGTGATCGGCACGCTGACCGACACCGGCAAGCTGGTCATCAAGATGCACGGCCAGACCTGGTGCGACATGCCGATCGCGCCGGTGTCCAACGCCTCGCCGCTCTACGACCGCCCGTGGGAGCCGACCCCGGCCGCCGCGGAGCTGGAGGACGCCGTGCGCGTCCTGCCGGCGGACAAGACGCTGGGCGACATCCTGGAAAAAATCATGGCCTGCCCCGATCAGGCGTCCAAGCGCTGGATCTGGGAGCAGTATGACAGCCTCGTGAACGGCGACACCCGCTTCATGTCCGGTCAGGCCGACGCGGGCGTGGTGCGGCTGCCCGGCCAGAGCAAGGGCATCGCCGTCACCACCGACTGCACCCCGCGCTACTGCCTCGCCGACCCGGTGCGCGGCGGCGCCCAGGCGGTGGCCGAGGCCTACCGCAACCTGTCCGCCGTCGGCGCCCTGCCGCTGGCCGTCACCGACAACATGAACTTCGGCAACCCCGAGAAGCCGCGGATCATGGGCCAGTTCGTCGGCGCCATCCAGGGCATGGCCGATGCCTGCCGCGCTCTGGACTTCCCGGTCGTGTCGGGCAACGTGTCGCTCTACAATGAGACCAACGGCGAGGCGATCCTGCCGACTCCGGCCATCGGCGCCGTCGGCCTGCTGCCGGACGCCATGATCGCCGTCGGCATCGCCTTCAAGAACGAGGGCGACACGATCCTGCTCGTCGGCGAGGGCACGGGCCATCTCGGCCAGTCGCTCTACCTGCGGGAGATCCTGGGCCGCGAGGACGGCCCGCCGCCGCCGGTCGATCTGGCGGTGGAGCGCCGCAACGGCGAGTTCGTCCGCGGCCTGATCGCCGAGGGTCTGGTGGTGTCGAGCCACGACATCCAGGACGGCGGCCTGCTGGTCACCGTGGCCGAGATGGCCATGGCCGGCGGCATCGGCGCCAACCTGTCGGGCCTCGACGGTGCGGACGCCGGCACCCTGTTCGGCGAGGACCAGGGCCGCTACGTCCTGGCCGTCCGCGCCGACAAGGCCGCCACGGTGCAGGAGAAGGCCAAGGCCGCCGGCGTGCCGGTGAGCGTGCTCGGCAAGACCAACGGCACGGCCCTGACCGGCCGCGGCGGCGAGGCGATCACCATCGCCCGCCTGAAGGCGGCCAACGAGGCCTGGCTGCCCGGCTACATGGCCGCCGCCGAGTGATCGGACGCGGTTGAGGGTTGAGGAACGGAAGGCCGGGCCATCGCTCGGCCTTTTCGTTTTGGGGCGGAGTTTTGCCCCCACC
>NZ_WHOR01000234.1:0-9346 GCF_013340925.1 Azospirillum formosense | reverse complement strand
GGGGCATGGGCGGGCAGCCGGAGCTGGGCGAGCTGATGGACCGTCTGGGCAACCGGCTGGGGGAGCGGGCGGTGCTGCGGCTGGTCCCGCGGCAAAGCCGGCTGCCGGAGCGCAGCGTGGCCCCCGCCTCGGCCTTCGCGCCCGCCGCCGGCCACCTGTGGCCCGCCGACCGCCCGCGCCCGGTGCGGCTGCTCGCCCCCCCGGAGCCCATCGAGGCCATGGCCCTGGTTCCCGACGACCCGCCGGTGATGTTCCGCTGGCGCGGCGTCCAGCACCGCATCCGCCGTGCCGACGGGCCGGAGCGGATCGCGGCCGAGTGGTGGCGGCGCGACGGCGAGCCCCGCGACTATTACCGCGTCGAGGACGAGGCCGGCCGCCGCTTCTGGGTCTACCGTCAGGGGCTGTACCGGCCCGGCGTGGCGGCGCTGTGGTTCCTGCACGGCTTCTTCGGGTGACGGGGCCGCCACCATGACCCCCTACGCCGAACTCCAGGTCTCCACCAGCTTCACCTTTCTGGAGGGCGCGTCCCACCCGGACGAGCTGGCGCTGACCGCCGCCGGCCTCGGCCACGCCGCCGTGGCGGTGACCGACCGCAACTCGCTGGCCGGGGTGGTGCAGGCGCACGCCGCCGCCCGCAAGCACGGCCTGCGCCTGATCGTCGGCTGCCGGCTCGACCTGACCGACGCGGACAGCCTGCTCGCCTACCCCACCGACCGGGCGGCCTACGCACGGCTGTCGCGGCTGCTGACGCTGGGCAAGCGGCGGGCGCCCAAGGGGGCCTGCTTCATCGCCCGCGCCGACGTGCTGGACCATGCGGAGGGGATGCTGTTCCTGCTGGTGCCGCCGGACCAGCGCGACCGCGCCTTCGTCCACGCGCTGCGCGGCTGGCGCAACGATCTGGGGAACCGCCTGCACCTCGCCGCCAGCCACCGCTACCGCGGCGACGACCAGCGGCGGCTGTCCTGGCTGGCCGGGCTGGCGGAGGCGGAACGGGTGCCGCTGGTGGCGACCAACGACGTGCTCTACCACACCCCCGCCCGCCGCCCGCTGGCCGACGTGATGACCTGCATCCGCAGCGGCACGACCATCGACGAGGCCGGCTGGCGCCTGTCCGCCAACGCCGAGCGGCACCTGAAGGCCGGGGTGGAGATGGCCCGCCTGTTCCACCGCCACCCCGAGGCCGTCGCCCGCACGGTGGAGATCGCCGCCGCCTGCCGCTTCTCGCTGGAGGAGCTGCGCTACGAATACCCGGACGAGGTGGCGGAGGACGGGCGCAGCCCGCAGGAGACGCTGACCGACCTGACCTGGGCCGGAGCTGTCCAGCGCTACCCGGACGGCGTGCCGGAGGCGGTGACGCAGGCCCTGCACCATGAACTGGCGCTGATCGGGCAGTTGGGCTACGCGCCCTATTTCCTGACGGTGCACGACATCGTGCGCTACGCCCGCTCGCAGGAGATCCTGTGCCAGGGCCGCGGTTCGGCGGCCAATTCGGTCGTCTGCTACTGCCTGGGCATCACCGCGGTCGATCCCACCGCCATCGACCTGCTGTTCGAGCGCTTCATCTCCGCCGCCCGCAACGAGCCGCCGGACATCGACGTGGATTTCGAGCATGAGCGGCGCGAGGAGGTCATCCAGTACATCTATCGGAAATACGGGCGCGAGCGGGCCGGGCTGACCGCCACCGTCATCCGCTACCGCGCCCGCGGCGCCATCCGCGAGGTCGGCAAGGCCATGGGCCTGTCGGCCGATCTGGTGGCACGGCTGTCCGGCTCCGTCTGGGGCTGGAGCCGCCACGGCGTGGACGAGGAGCGCGCCCGGCAATACGGCTTCGACCCCGACGACCCGCGGCTCCGCCAGACGCTGGAGCTGGCGCAGGAGCTGATCGGCTTCCCCCGCCATCTGTCGCAGCATGTCGGCGGCTTCGTCATCACCCGCGGCCCCTTGAGCGACCTGTGCCCCGTCGCCAACGCCGCCATGGAGGGGCGAACGACCATCGAATGGGACAAGGACGACATCGACGCGCTGGGCATCCTGAAGGTGGACGTGCTGGCGCTGGGGATGCTGACCTGCCTGCGCCGCGGCTTCGACCTGCTGAAGCGGCACTACAAGCTTCCCCTGACGCTGGCGACGGTGCCGCAGGAGGACCGGGCGACCTACGACATGCTGTGCCGGGCCGACAGCCTGGGCGTCTTCCAGGTGGAAAGCCGGGCGCAGATGTCCATGCTGCCCCGCCTGCGCCCCAAGACCTTCTACGATCTGGTGATCGAGGTCGCCATCGTCCGCCCCGGCCCGATCCAGGGCGACATGGTCCACCCCTACCTGCGCCGCCGCACCGGCGAGGAACCGGTCAACTACCCGTCCCCCGAGCTGGAAAAGGTGCTGAGGAAGACGCTGGGCGTGCCGCTGTTCCAGGAGCAGGCGATGAAGATCGCCATCGTCGGCGCCGGCTTCAGCCCGGAGGACGCCGACCGGCTGCGCCGCGCCATGGCGACCTTCCGCAAGACCGGACTGGTCCACACCTTCCGCGACCGCTTCATCGAGGGCATGGTCGGAAAAGGCTACGACCGTGCCTTCGCCGAGCGCTGCTTCCAGCAGATCGAGGGGTTCGGCGAGTACGGCTTCCCCGAAAGCCACGCGGCGAGCTTCGCCCTGCTGGCCTATGTGTCGGCCTGGATGAAGCGCCACCACCCGGACGTCTTCGCCGCGGCGCTGCTGAACAGCCAGCCCATGGGCTTCTACGCCCCCGCCCAGATCGTCCGCGACGCCCGCGAGCATGGGGTGACCGTGCTGCCCCCGGACATCAACCGGTCGGATTGGGATTGCACGCTGGAACCGCTGTCACCCTCTCCCGCCCCGGGAGAGGGAGGGACCCGCCAAAGGCGGGAGGGTGAGGGTAACGCCGAGAATCAGCGCGCCAATCCTTGGATGCACCCTCACCCGGCCGCTGCGCGGCCACCCTCTCCCGGGGCGGGAGAGGGAATAAGGCATGCCCTGCGGCTCGGCCTGCGGCTGGTCCGAGGGATGGCCGAGGAGGACGCGCACCAGCTCGTGCTGTGCCGCGGGGCGGGCTACCGCGATCCCTACGACCTGTGGCGCCGCGCGCGCATGCCGATCGCCGGGCTGGAGCGGCTGGCCAAGGCCGACGCCTTCCGCTCGGTCGGGCTGGACCGGCGGGCCGCGCTGTGGGCGGTGAAGGCGCTGGGGGCGCAGCCGCTGCCGCTGTTCAGCGGCCTCGCCGACTCCGCCCAGGAGGAGCCGCAAGCCCTTCTGCCGGCCATGGCGCTCGGCGAGCATGTGGTGATGGACTACGGCAGCCTGTGCCTGTCGCTGAAGGCGCACCCCATGGCGCTGCTGCGCGACGGCTTCGCCGGGGTGGTCCCGACCGAACGGCTGGGCACGGTGCGGGCCGGCACGCGGCTGACCGTGGTGGGGCTGGCGCTGGTCCGGCAGCGGCCGGGCAGCGCCGAGGGCGTGGTGTTCATCACGCTGGAGGACGAGAGCGGCATCGCCAACCTCGTCATCATGCCCGACGTGTTCGAAAAATTCCGCAAGACGATCCTCGGCGCCCGCCTGATCGCCGCCACCGGCCGGGTGGAGCGCAGCGGCAAGCCCAACGAGGAGGGCGGCGAGGTCATCCACCTGCGCGTCGAGCGGCTGAGCGACCTGACGCACCGGCTGCGCGACCTGACCGACCCCGACGCGCTGCCCAACCGTTCCGCCGCCGCGGTCTTCCCGGAAGGCCGGAATTTCCGCTGAAGAGCCGCAGGAGGCGAACGATCAGTCGATCAGGTCCGCGACCTCGCGCACCCGGCCGTTGTCGATCATGAACTGGACCAGATCGGGACGCTCCCGGCCATAGCTCCGGTGGCGGGCGCGGACGGCATCGACCAGTTCGCCCCGGCGCTCCAGGATCTCGTCGGCGAATTCGATCATGCGCAGGTTGGGCCACGCCTTGTGGCGGATGCCGACCACGGCGGCCATCGCCTCGGCGGCAGGTCGGTCGGGGCTGGCCTGGGCCAGGATCATGGTCAGGGCGGCGGTCGAGCGCGAAATGCCGGCGTGGCAATGGACCAGCAGCCCGCCGACCCCGGTCGGCTCGGTCATCAGGTCGCGCCCGAAGGCCAGGATGCGCTCGACGTCCGCGCGCTGCGGCAGGGACTGCCCCATATAGGGGTCGATGATGTCGTGGAAGCGCAGTTCCAGCCGCGTGTGCTCGCCATAGGACCCGAAGGCGGTCGGCTCCGGATGGCCGGGGTCGAGGATCGACAGGACGTGGGTCACGCCGGCCTCGCAGAAGCCGTTCAGCTCCTCGATGCCGCAGACGGTCAGTCCGAAGGGAACGAAATCGCTGGCCATGGTCCTCGTCTCTTGCCGTGCGCGCGGAGGGCGGCGCGGTTCGCATGTGGCGCCGCCGGTCCGTGCCGTCAAGCCGATCGGAGGCCCGATCAGAGGACGTTGAACAGGTACAGCAGAAGAATGATCGGAATGGGAATACCGACAAGCCACAGCAAAACGCCCTTCATGGATCGCTCCCTTGGTTGAGGCCCGAGCGGCCGATGCAATCCCCAACAGCGCAACAGCGCATTGGTTGCCACGGCCGCCCTGGTCGAGGGGGGCTTACCCGGAAAGGGCGATCCCGGAAGAGGCGCGGATTATTCCGCCTCGTTCCGATCCGGGGCCTGATCCGCAGCCTGATTGGCAACCGGCTCCGCCGTCTCCGCGCGGGGCGGCGGAACGGGGCGCGGGCGCGGCGCGCGCAGCTTCTTCAGCAGCAGCGCGAAGGGCTTCAGCGCGCGGTCGAGGACCGCCGGCTCGGCCTCCAGCCGCGACAGCAGGAAGGCGGCGGCCTCCAGCGTCGACACGCTGTCGCGCCGCGGCTCCTTGCGGGCCTGCCCGTAGAGGGAGCGGAACTTCGGGTTCAGCACGATGCGGCGGCACTTCAGGAGCCATGGGTTGCGCCACCACAGCGTCTTGGCCTGGCTCCAGGTGCCGTCCAGGACGATGACGCCCTCCAGGTCGCCCAGCACCAGCTCGCTGTCCTTCTGCGGGACGCCGCCCTTGTCCACCACGGACACCTCCGGCAGAGGGGCCGCACCCTGCTTGACCGGACCGAGATAGAGCACGCCCCAGCGCTTGTAATCGACCTCGCGCCCCAGGATGCGCTTCAGGTTCGACCAGCTCAGCCCGACCTTCAGGGCGGAGTTCTTGAACTGGAGATGGGCGATCTGCGCGGTGCCCAGCGTCTCGCGCTTCTCCTGCGGGTGCTGGAGGATGAGCAGGAAGACGGCGTTGTCGATCGGCTCCACCGCCTCGCAAACGCACAAATGCATAGGTTTTAGGCAGGTGGGGCAGGGTTCGGCGTGCATGGTCGGTCTCGGAAGAAGGAACATCGGCGGAAAAAGCGGGAGGCGGGGACTATGGGCCTCTCATCCGGAAAAAGGAACGGGCCTCAAAAAAGAAACGGGGCCTGAAAAAGAAACGGGGCGCATTAAAGTTTGCATAACGCGTGATCTGCATCACTTAGAGGCCTGGACCTTGCATGATAGCGTCCAGACACACAGGACGGGTTGGGCCGAGGGCGGCCGACAGGACCGCTCCCCAGGCTCTCCCGACGCTCAGAAGGAGGCTTGCCATGCTGCCCGCTCATTTGGCCGCCCGCTTGCTGGAGCAACGCCGGGCCCAGGAATCGGCGGAATTCGCCCGGCAACTGCCGCTCTACGCGGACGACGCGCCCTTTCCGCCCGACGCTGATCCGGATACCGAGACCGGGCATCCCCTGCCCGACTGGGCCACCAACTACTGATCGGAAGCCGACGGGCGGCTGTCGCGCAAGCGACGTTTCGAACGGCTGTCGTGTAAGCGACATCACCGCCCGTCCGTCCGTCCGCATCACGCCACCTCGGCCCAGGACCGTCCGTGCCCGCCCGCCGGAGCCGGACGCCGAACCGGGGTGGACGTGGATGCAGACGCGGAAATGACCCGCTCCGGCTCCCTCGCGGGGACCAGGGCACCGTCACGCCATTCCAGAAGCCACACCCCAGGGCGACCGCCCCGGCAGCGCTCCAGTTCGGCGCGCCAGCGCGGTTCACCGACGCCCGGCTCCTCCGTCCAACTGGAGGCCGGCGCGATCCGCCAACGGGTGACCGCCGCGCTCGCCGCCGAGCGGCGGGCGGTGCTCTGCAACAGGAATCCCGTCACACCCGACGACTCGGCAGCCAGTTGCAGCCGGCGGCTCGCCGTCAGGTCCAGCCCCCCGACCTCCCCCAGCACGGCGGACAGCCGCTTGCAGCGCAGCGCCTCCTCCATCGCCCACAGGGCGTCGGCGTCGCGGGTCGCGCGCACGGCGATCAGGAGGTCCGGAGTCAGCCCATAGGCGGCCAGCCCGGCGGCGTGCAGGTCGCGCCCCCGCACGACCCACAGCGCGGGCGCCGCCGCGCTGGCGAGGCGGGCCAGCAGATGCGCGGCGAAGGCCGTGCCGGCCCCCGGCTCCTCCCCCGCCACCTCGTGCAGGCAGCCGAGCGGCAGCCCGCCCGCCGGAAAGGCTCCGTCGACATCCAGCAGGCCGAAGGGCAGCACCCGCGCCCCCTCCCCGCCCAGCCCTTCCAAGCCCCGGATGCGGGCGCGCAGATCGGCCAGAACCGCCGCCCGGTCCAGCGGGGGCGCTTCGATGCAGGACTCAGGCTCAGGAAGTTCGGGCATGATTCGCTTCCGCTGGACAGGTATTTGTTCCTGATATGTTCTATCATGTCCCATCTGCCCAGGGGAGTCCGGAAATGCGAAGGGGGGCGCCCTTTCGGACGCCCCCCCGCAAGACCGGTTGAGGAGTGGAGAGTGGATCAGCCGGCCTGTTGGATCGCCGACAGGACCCAGCGCCCGCCGCGCGGCCGGGTGAAGGTCCAGATTTCCGTGGCTTCGACCGGACGGTTCGGGTCGCCCTCGACCACGCGGTTGCTCGCGCGGTCCACCGTCACGTCGGTCAGCGAGAAGCGCATCGCCACGGTGGCGTATTCCGCGTTGCCCTCGCGCCACGCCTCGGCCAGGTCGCCCTGGAGCAGACGGACGTCGGACAGACGGTTGACCACGCCGCGGTTGTGGTTGGCCGCCAGTTCCTCGGTGAAGTAGGAGGCCATCTCCGGCGTCACGGCGCCGCGCAGGGCCGTCAGGTCCTCGTTGCCGTAGGCGGTCTGGACCGCAACCAGCGTCTGCTCGAACGCCTGATAGTCGGCCGGGCCGATGCCCACGTCGTCACGGCGCACGCCCGGACGGCCGGAAGAGGCCGGCCCCGCCGCCGCACCACCGCGGGCGCCGCCACCCAGCGGGTTCGAGCGCGCGTCCACCGCCTCGCGGTTCATGACACCCGGATTCGGACCGGCATAGGCGGCGTTGGAAGCGCCCATGCCCGCCGGCCGCGCCGCGCCCGCCGAGCGGTTGCGGAAGAAGCGCATGGCCAGCCGGACCAGGAAGACGACCAGCAGGATCTGGAGGATGAAGCCCAGGATGCCCGCGAAGCTGCCCAGCCCGTCGAGGAAGCCGCCGCCGAACAGCATGCCGGCGATGCCGGCGCCGATCAGGCCGCCCATGAGGGCCGGCATGAAGCCGCCGCGCGAGAAGAAGCCGCCGCGCTGCGCGGCCGCCGGCGACGCCATGCCCGGCTGCTGCATGCCCGGCTGCTGCGCACCCGGCGTCTGGGCCGGGGCGGCCGACCGCTCCATCGGCGCGGCGCGCGGGGCGGTGTTGGTCTGGGCCGGCGCCTCGTAAGTGCGCGAGCCGCGGCTGCCCACGGAGCTGCTCTTGCCGGCGCGGGCGTCGGCGGTTCCGGCGGTCAGCGCCACGGCCAGCGCCAGAGCGACGGCGCCGAAGGCGCGGGCCGGAGTGCGGGAAACGGTGCGGGGGGATCGCGTGTTCTGGGTCATGGCCGTGTTCGGAAAAGCCCTCGGTTCAGGGGGACGCTCACTCATGTAGCGTCCTCCTATATGGTATGGCTGCCCTGCTGTTTTAGAGGGGCCACAACCAAACCGGCCAAAAAATACGCAGAGCGCGTGCGTCGCCCCGTCAGGCGGAGACGCGTTCCCACACCATCCCGGTTTGCGGATAGGGTCCCGCGCCGGCCGGAAGGATCGGAGCCGAGGTCGCGGCGGCCGTCCATTCCGCCGGTTGCCGCGACGCCCAGACGCGGCGGCGAACCGCGATCTGGCGGCGGCAATCGCGCGAGCAGTAGAGCGGCGCCGGCCCGCGTGACGAGCTGCGGCGGAACGGCCGTCCGCAGCAGGCGCAATAGAGTGTGTTCATGGTTATCCTCCCTGCTTTTTTCCGATGACTGGTGCCCCGCCCATCACCCTGTGGAGCGGGTGCCCGTTCGGTTTTTTTCGGTCTTAAGTCTCGACCTGCGCGCACCATTGTTGTGCCTAGGAACACCCCATACCAGAGACGCCTTTGGCATATGGCCGCCCGAAAGTCCGGAGATTCCGGAAAAATCGTTGGCACCACAACCACTTGGCGCTCGACAAATCCAGATCGCGCGTCCATTCGCCGCACCCGGTCGTCACCCTCCTCTCCGTTCGGACGATAACCTTGCGTCGGCCCGATCATCCGTATGACGACGAGCCTGCCCGGGCCGTGAGCGCGTCCGTGGTGCCGGACACCCTATGGAGATAGGCCGGGAACCGCGGGGCACAGCTGCGGGTTGCTCAACCCGACACGCCCGACCGGCTCCGCCCACGGCTCCCTCCTCCGGCGGCTCCCCACGGCGGCTCTCCTGCTCCGGTGAAGCCCCATGAGCGACATCCGCACGCGTCCCGCGCCCACCTCCACCCTCTCGGGCGTCGCCACGGCGCCGCCGGTCATCCACATCGACCTGGAACGGCTGGAGCGGCTGCGCCGGCTGACCCGGCTGATGGACACGCGCTGGCGCGTTCCCGGCACGCGCATCCCCGTCGGGCTGGACGGCATCGCCGCGCTGGTCCCGGTCGCCGGCAGCACGGCGACCACCGTGGTGGCCGCCTACATCGTCATGGAGGCCGCCCGCTTCGACCTTCCGAAAAGCCTGATCGCCCGGATGGTCGCCAACATGGCGGTGGATTGGGCCGGCGGCTCGGTCCCGGGGGTCGGCGCCCTCTTCGACATCGGCTTCAAGGCCAACCGCCGCAACCTGAACCTGTTGCTGGAGCATCTGGAGAACCGGCTGGCCGCAGCCAACTGACGGACCGGCCAGACAGGCGGGCATTCACGGGCAGGCATTCACCTGTCTCTTTTATTCTTATCACACCACCATCCGGCCACACTGGGTAGATACACGTCGTCGCGCGGATACACCAAAAAAAAAACAGCACACCAAACAAACACCAAC
>NZ_WHOR01000233.1:0-9416 GCF_013340925.1 Azospirillum formosense | reverse complement strand
CCTGTATTTTCCTCCTCCACAAAAGGGCCCCCCCCCCCGCCCCTATCCCCCCCCCCCCGACGACACCCCGCCTCGCCTCCTTCCCCGCCTTCTTGCCAGCCCTGCCGGCGGCGGCGGGCGACCTCGACGCCCGGATCGGCGAGAAGCTGTTCCGGCGCATGTGGGTCAGCGCCCCCACGGTGACGCACGCCAACGACGGGCTGGGTCCGCTCTACGACGCCCGCTCCTGCGCCGCCTGCCACCCGGCGGCCCGCCAGGGGCGCCCGCCCGATCCCGACACCCCGGACGACCGCGGCGTCGGCTACGCGCTGAAGCTCAGCGGCGATCCGGTCTACGGGCGGCAGATCCAGACCAACGCGGTGCTCGGCTTCGCCATCGAGGGCAAGCCGTCCCTGAGCTACCGCGAGGAGACGGTGCGCTTCCCCGACGGCGACACGGCGACGCTGCGCCGGCCGGTGGTGACCGTCACCGACCTCAATTACGGGCCGCTGGCCGAGGCGACGGCGATCTCGGCCCGCATCGCCCCGTCCGTGCGCGGCATGGGCCTGCTGGAGCGCGTCCCCGAGGCCGACATCCTGGCCGGCGCCGATCCGGAGGACCGCGACGGCGACGGCATCGCCGGACGCCCCAACTGGGTGGCGCCGGAGGGCACGCGGCAACTCGGCCGCTTCGGCTGGAAGGCCGTCCACCCGACGCTGCACCGCCAGAATTCCGAGGCCTTCAGCCTCGACATCGGCATGTCCACCCCGGCCTACCCAGAGCCCTGGGGCGACTGCACCCCGGCACAGACCGAGTGCCGGAACGCCCCGCACGGCGATTCCCCGCAGTATGAGGGGCTGGAGATTCCCTCCACGGTGATCGGGCTGATCGACGGCTACCTGCGCACCCTGCCGCCGGACGGCGGGCTGGAGGCGCCGCGCGACACGGCGGGCGGCGCGCTCTTCGCCGCCACCGGCTGCGCGTCCTGCCACCGTCCCTCCTTCACCACGGCGGAGGACGCGGCGCACCCGGCGCTGTCGCGCCGGACGATCTTTCCCTACAGCGATCTGCTGCTCCACGACCTGGGCGACGATCTGGCCGACGGCGTGGCGATGGGCGAGGCGCGGGGCCGCGACTGGCGCACGACGCCGCTGTGGGGGATGAGGCGGCTGGCCGACTCCGACGGCACACTGGCCCTGCTCCACGATGGGCGGGCGCGCAGCGTGACCGAGGCCATCCTGTGGCACGGCGGCGAGGCGGACAAGGCGCGCGGCGCCTTCATGGCCCTGCCGCGCGGCGACCGCGAAAAGTTGGTGCGTTTCGTTCTGGGGCTCTAAAGTCCACACGGTTTGAATGGCATAGGTGATGAGATGCAACGCCGCCGCATGATCGGCCTGATGTCGGCCGCCGCCCTGTCGATCCTCCTGCCGGGCAAGCTCGCCCTGGCGGCGCGGGAGCCGGCGGGGGACGCCGCCGTGCTGGGCGGGCTGGTCCGAACCCACGCTCTGCCGCGCTTCGACGCGCTGGCTTCCGCCGCCGGCATCTACGCGGGGCGGCTGGACCAGTTCGCCGCGGCGCCGACGGCGGACGGGTTGGAGAGCTGTCGCGCCGCCCACCGCGCCGTCTACGACGCCTGGGCCGGCGTCCAGCATCTCCGCGCCGGGCCGCTGTCGACGGAACTGCGCGCCGACCGCATCGCCTTCTGGCCGGAGCGGGCCGGGGTGGTGCAGCGTCAGATCCTCGCCATGCTGAAGGCCCGCGATCCCAAGCTGCTGGAGCCGGGCGGGCTGGCCCGCCAGAGCGCCGCGGTGCAGGGGCTGACCGCTCTGGAGCGGCTGCTGTTCGACGAGGGCGTCACCGCCGCGTCGTTCCAGGGCGACGAGGCCGGGCGCTTCCGCGGCGCGCTGGCCGCCGCGGTGGGGCAGAACGTGCTCGCCATCACCCGTGAGGTCCGCGACGGCTGGAAGGCCCTGGAGGCACCGTTGACCGCCGGGGAGCCGACCGCGCTCGGCCCCGACGCCGGGTCCGCGATCAACGTCCTCTTCACCGGGTCGCTCACCGCCCTGCAGGTGGTGGCCGATCAGAAGCTTCTGGCGCCGCTCGGTCCCAACGCCGGGGAGGCCAAGCCGGCGGTGGCCGAGGCGCTGCGCAGCGGCCAGTCGGCCCGCAACGTCCGCATCAACCTGGAGGCGCTGCGCGCCCTGCTGCTGGGCGAGGGCGGCGGCCCCGGCCTGACCGCGCTGCTGCCCGCCGGCGATCCCGGCGCCCAGGCGCGCCGCGCGCTTGAGGACGGCTTCACCGCCGCGATCCGCGCCGCCGAGGCGATCCCCGCGCCGATCAACGTCGCCGTCGCCGATCCGGCCAAGCGCAAGACCGTGGAGGCCACCCTGCAACGGGCGAAGGACCTGCGCAACCTGCTGACCGGCACCGTCGCGCCGCTGCTGGACATCAGCATCGGCTTCAACGAACTGGATGGAGACTGAGCGATGGATGCGACCCGCCGGGGCACTCTGCTCCTGATTGGTGGCGGCCTGCTTGGTGGCAGTCTGCTTGGAGGCGGTCTGCTCGGCGCCCTCCTGGGGCCGGCGCGGGCGGAGACCGCGGGGGGCACGCTGTTCCTCAACGCCTACGCCACCGCGGCGGCATCACCGGAGTATGGCGTGGCGGCGCTGGACGGGGCGGGCGGCGTGCGCTTCACCACCCCGACACCGGGCCGCGCCCATGGCGTCGTCCCCCACCCGACGCGGGCCGAGGCCGTCGCCTTCGCCCGCCGGCCGGGCCGTTGGGTCATGCCGCTGTCGCTGGTTGACGGGCGCCCGGGGCCGGTGATCCGCGCGCCGGACGACCGCCGCTTCACCGGCCACGGCGCCTTCTCCACCGACGGGCGTCTGCTCTACGTGGCGGAGGACGACGTGCCGCGCGAAACCGGGTCGATCGGCGTCTACGACGCGATGGACGGCTATCGCCGCGTCGGCGCGATGCCGACCCATGGGCTGGGGCCGCACGAACTTCTGATGATCGCGGACGGCACGGTCCTGGCGGTCGGCAACGGCGGCGTCATCACCCACCCGGACACCGGCCGGGCCAAGCTGAACCTGGACGAGATGGACTCCTCCATCACCTACGTCGAGGTGGCGAGCGGGAAGCTGCTCGATCAGGTGCGCCTGCCGGAGGAGCACGCGAATCTCGGCATCCGCCACATCGCCGCCCTGGCCGACGGCGGCATTGCCTTCGGCGCGCAGGACGAGCGGCCCGTCGGCATGCTCCAGCCGCTGACCGGCACGCACCGTCCGGGCGGCGGCGCGGTGCGCCTGTTCGAGACTCCGGACGACGAGCTGTCCCGCTTCGAGGGCTACATCGGCAGCGTCGCCGCCGACAAGGGCAAGGTCGCGGCCAGCTCGCCCAAGGGCGGCATCATCGGGCTGTGGGACGACGCCACCGGCGCGTGGCTGGGGTCGGCGGCGCTGCCCGACGGCTGCGGCATCGCCCCGGACGGCGACGGCTTCCTGGCGAGCAGCGGGCTCGGCAATCTCCGGACGGTCGGCGCGGCGCCGGGCCTGCCGGGCGACGGGCTGCGGCTGGCCGATTTCCGCTGGGACAATCATATGACGCGCATCGCCACCTGACGCGCGTCGCCGTATGACGCGCCGTTCGTAAGGCTTCCTATGAAAAAGCGCCGGGCGGCGGCCTGCGCGGTGGCCCGCCGCCCGCCGTGCTGATAGGCTTGGGGTCACTGCCGCCAAGACACTGCCGCCGGACGCCATGATCGTCGATGAATATCTGGGGTTCCGCGCCGGGGACGAGGTTCTCGACCTTGCGGAGCTGACCGCCGGAACCGCCCGCATCAAGGAACTTCATCTCGTGCCCAGCGACTGGGCGAACGGGCCGACCGTCATCGCCGTGATGGTCAACGGCGCCGAGCGGTACGTCATCCAGCTCAAGAAGGTGCAGATCCACGCCGCGAAGGAGCCGGAGGTCCGGAACCGCCGCGTCATCCCCCTGCGCCGCGACCCGCACTGACCCGTTTCCCGTTCCGGAGGGCGCCCCGTCGTGATTCGTGACTTCTGCCGGCCCGGACGGTCTGCGCTGGTGGCGACGGAGGCCGCGGTGGCCACCTCGCACCCGCTGGCGAGCGCGGCGGCGTTGGAGATCCTGGCGGCGGGCGGCAACGCCGTGGACGCGGCCATCGCCGCCGTCGCGGTGCAATGCGTGGTCGAGCCGCACATGACCGGCATCGGCGGCGATGCCTTCGCCCTCTACGCCCCGGCGAACGGGGGCCAGGTGGTCGCCCTGAACGGCAGCGGGCGCGCCCCCGCCGCCGCGAGCGTCGAGCGTCTGGCCGGGCTGGGCGTCACCGGCGAGATTCCGCGCCACGGCGCCCATGCCGTCACCGTGCCGGGCGCCGTCGCCGCCTGGACGCGGCTGCACGCCGACCACGGGCGGCTGCCGCTCGACCGGGTCCTCCTCCGCGCCATCCGCTACGCCGAGGACGGCTACGGCGTCTCCCCGCGGGTGGCCCAGGACTGGGCGGCGGCGGTGCCTCTGCTGGCGGCGGACGAGGGCTGCCGCGCCGTCTTCCTGCCCGGCGGCCGCGCCCCGCGCGCCGGGGAACGCCACGCCCAGCCGCGGCTCGGCCAAAGGCTGCGGGACATCGCGGCGCACGGGGCGGCGGCCTTCTACACGGGGGTCACGGCGGAATCGCTGGTCGGCTTCCTGCGCGCCCGCGGCGGGCTGCACACGCTGGACGACTTCGCGGCGGCGCAGGACGGGGCGGAGTATGTGACGCCCATCGCCACCGACTACCGCGGTTACGAGATTCTCGAGTGTCCGCCCAACGGCCAGGGCCTCGCCGCGCTGATGATCCTGAACGCGCTGGGCGGCTTCGACCTGTCGCCGTCGGTCGGCGACGCCGACCGCCACCATCTGCAGGCCGAGGCGACCAAGCTCGCCTACCATCACCGCGACGTCCTGGTGGGGGAGGGCGGGGCTGAGGCTGCCGCCGCGCTGCTCTCGGCGGAGGCGACGGCGGTGCTGCGCCGCCGCATCGACCCGGCCCGCGCCCAGGCCCCCGCGCTGTGGACGGAGGCGGAGCACAAGGACACGGTCTGCCTCAGCGTCGTCGACCGCGACGGCAACGCCATCTCTTTCATCAACTCGATCTTCCACAGCTTCGGCAGCGTGCAGCTCGACCCGGCGACGGGCGTCCTCCTGCACAGCCGCGGCACCTCCTTCCGCCTGGCCGAGGGGCACCCCAACGCCTTGGCGCCGCGCCGCCGCCCGCTGCACACCATCATCCCCGGCCTGATCCGCAAGGACGGGCGCGCGGTCTGCCCCTTCGGCGTGATGGGCGGCCATTATCAGGCGGCCGGGCACGGCGCCTTCGTGTCGGCGGTGATCGACCGTGGGCTGGACGTCCAGACCGCCATCGACCAGCCGCGCAGCTTCGCCTTCAACGGCGTGCTGGAGATCGAGCCCACCGTGGCGGAGGACCCCGCGGCGGAGTTGGCGCGCCGCGGCCACGCGGTGGTCCGCCGGGACGAGCCGATGGGCGGCGGGCAGGCGATCTGGATCGACCACGCCGCCGGCCTGCTGATCGCCGGCTCGGACCACCGCAAGGACGGCTGCGCCCTGGGATTCTGAGGGGGCCTTTGGGGAGGGGCGGTTGTGCCGCCCCCCTCGCGTCAGGCGCCCACCACCGGCTCCACCGCGGCGGCGATGGACAGCAGGCGGCGGTCGGCCCCCGCAGCACCCACCAGCATCAGGCCGCTGGGCAACTCGCCGGCGCGCTGCATCGGCAGGCTGATGGCGCAGCGGTCCAGGAAGTTGAACAGGGCGCAGTTGCGCAGCAGCAGCAGGTTCAGCCGCGTAAACTCCGCGTCCTCGGCGAAGGCGTCGATGCGCGGGGCGAGCAGCGGCACGGTCGGCATCAGCAGCGCGTCGTAATCCGCCGTGGTCCGGTCGGTGCGGGCGATCAGGTCGGCGCGGCGCTGCGTCACCTCGATGTAATCGACGGCGCTCATGGTCTGGCCGCGCTCGATCCGCACGCGGACGCGCGGGTCGTAGAGGTCGCCCTTCTCCGCCAGCAGGTCGCGGTGCCAGTGGGCGGCCTCCGCCGCGGGCAGGCCGCCCTTGGCGTTGGCCGGGCCGATCTCCGCCAGCTCCGCCATGGAAATCTCGACGATGCGCGCCCCGGCCTCGGACAGGCGGCGGCAGGCGGCGTCGAAGGCGGTGGCCACCGCGTCCTCCATGCCGTCGAGGACCACCGTCTGCGGCACGGCGAAGCGCAGCCCGGCCAGCCCGACCGGCGGCGGCACCCACTCCGCCTCGCCGGCCAGGACGGCGTCGGCGATGGCGCAGCATTCCACCGTGCGGGCGAGCGGCCCGATGGAATCGAGCGACCAGGACAGCGGCAGGGCGCCGCGCAGCGACACCCGGCGCTGCGTCGGCTTGAAGCCGACGATGCCGCACAGCGCCGCCGGGATGCGGATCGAGCCGCCGGTGTCGGTGCCCAGCGCCAGCGGGACATGGCCGGCCGCCACCGACACCCCGGCGCCCGACGACGAGCCGCCGGGGATGCGCGCGGGATCGGCGGGGTTGCCGGGGGTGCCGTAATGCGGGTTGATGCCGACGCCGGAGAAGGCGAACTCCGTCATGTTGGTGCGGCCCACCACCACCGCACCGGCGGCGCGCAGCCGGGCCACGGCGTCGGCGTCGCGGCTGGCCGGGACGGCGTCCTCCAGCGCCCGCGACCCGGCCCGCGTGACGTGCCCGGCCTCGTCGAAGAGGTCCTTGACCGAGATCGGCAGGCCGGCCAGAGGCGAGGGGCGCTGCCCGGCCCGGCGCAGCAGGTCCTGGGCGTCCGCCACCGCGCGGGCCCGATCGGCGTGCAGGGCGGTGTAGGTCTTGCGCGCCTCCTCCCCCCCGGCCGCGATGGCGGCGAGGGCGGAATCGACGAGCCGGCGGCTGGTGGTGGCGCCGTCGTCGAGCTGGCGGGACAGGGTGGCGATGGTGGGCGTCGTCATGGCGGGAATCGACCGGGTTTGAAGGAGGGAAGGGGCGTCAGGCGTCGCCGGCCAGGGCGCGCAGCTCGGCCAGCCGGGCGGGAGCCAGCGGGATGCCGTCGCGCAGGGTGCGGACGCGGCGGGCGTAGCGGCGCTCGCCTGGCATGCGGTCCTGCCCCGCCTGCTTCACCTCGCCGATCAGCCCGGCGACGCGGTCGGCGAAGGCCCCGGTCCCGCCGCGCTCCGGGTCGATGACGATGAAGAGCTGGCCGGTGCAGGGCGTCTCGGCGCCGGGATGGGCCGACCAGTCGACCTCGCGCGAGTATTTGCCGCCGGTCAGCGCCGCCGCCAGCACCTCGATCATGAAGGCGATGGAGCCGCCCTTGTGGCCGCCGAAGGGCAGCAGGGCGCCGCCGTCGAGGACGGCCTTGGGGTCGGTGGTCGGCTTGCCGTCGCGGTCCACGCCGGAGCCGGGGGGGATGGTGTGCCCCTCGCGCGCCGCGATGCGCACGTCGCCGTTGGCCATGGAGCTGGCCGCCTGGTCGAACACCATCGGGTCGCCGCCGGCCACCGGGGTGGCGAAGGCCATCGGGTTGGTGCCGTAGACGGCGGCCTTGCCGCCCGGCGGAACGACGCAGGCGAAGCTGTTGACGAAGGAGAGCGCCACCAGCCCCTCCCGCGCGAAGGGCTCGACGTCCGGCCACAGGGCGCTGAAATGGTGGGAGTTGCGGATCGCCATCACGGCGACGCCGCTCTCGCGCACCATCTCCAGCAAGCGGTCGCGGGCGGCCAGGAAGGCGGGCTGGGCGAAGCCGTTGGCGGCGTCGACGCGCAGGAAGGCGGGACCGGCCTCCTCCACCGTCGGTTCGGCCCGCCCGTCCACCCAGCCGCTCTTCAGCGAGTTGACATAGCCGGGGATGCGGAACACGCCGTGGCTGGTCGAGCCGTCGCGCTCGCAGGACGCGCAGTTCTCCGCCAGGATCGCCGCCACCCGCTCCGACGTGCCGTGGCGCCGGAAGATGCGCTCCAGCAGCGCCACCAGATCGGCGAAGGCGACCGGCGTTCCGGTTTCCGTGGTCTGGGCGAAGGCCGCGGCGGCGCGGCGGCTGGGGGTCTCGTCACTCATGCTCGTCCCTTCCGGTTCTCGTGTTCTTCTTGCGGGGGCCCCGGACTCTTGCCGGTCCGCTGGCCGCCGGGCGCACCATAGCGTGCGGCGGTGGCGCGGGTGAAAGGGAATGGCGTCCGCGTGTCCGCAATCGACCCGCCGAGCGTGGGATTGAGGGGCGGGCTTCGTTTGTAATCCTGAATATGCGCAAATATAACCAACTGACTTTATTGGCGAATTGGACGGCGGTGGGGAACCATGTCGCCGGAGCGGCCGTTGTCCGGGGACGTGCTGGCCGGCGGCGCATCCGCCGGTCGCCACGGTGCTCCGGCACGGAGGAGCGGCAAATTGCCGCGGTTATCGCCACGCGGGCGTGAAAGCGCACGGAATCAGCCCTGCCATGCTTCCGGTGGGTGTTGACGGGCTGATGTTGCGGTGCACAATAAACAACGAGCAGGATGAGTTCGTAAGGTGCTTGTCCTGGATCAACGTCACGGGCCTGCCTTCCTGTCAAACAGACTGGGACAAGCAGACGCCGGTTGCAGCGGTTGAGTGTTTTGTAGAGGGGCCACGATGCGCGATCATTCCAGCCGTCACGGTGAGTCCGGTTTCGATTCCGGAGTCCTCTGGGGAACCTCCATCGCTGGCATCGCTCTGTCCGGCCTCATGGCGGTCACCTGGAATCCTGCGGACGCGTCGTCGTCCGGACCAGCCTCGGCCATCATCGACCGCGGCGCCCACCAGCTCGACCATGCCGCCTGCACGGAGGCGCTGTCCACCCTGCTGGCCCGCTTCCGCGACAACCCGGAGGTCCTGTGGGTCTGGGTGGAGCAGAGCGTTCCGTCGGGCCACGGGCTGGTCGTCCGCACCAAGGCCACCTCCGTGTCGCCCGACGCCCCGCGGCCCTATGCCTTCCGTCCCAACGCCGCCGTGAATCCGGAACAGGCCTGCGGCTTCTCCAGCAATTCCGTCCATGCGCTGTCGATGGGTGGAGTCGCCCAGCCCTATGAGGTGACCGCTCCCGATCCCTGGAGCGCGGCCGCCGGTCCGTAAGGCTTGGAGCGATCCTCGCGGAAGGCGTCAGGCTCTGACCGCCCGCCGGATCTTCTTCTGGACATACATGGCGGCGTCGGCGGCGCGCAGCGCGTCGTCGGGCGTCGTGGCGCCAGGGTCGGCGCTGACCACCCCGACGCTCGCTCCCGGATAATCGAAGGCGCAGCCCTTCAAGCGGTACCCGCCGCGGATCAGCGGCGCCACCCGGTCGCGCAGAGCGTCGGCCGCCTTATCCCCCTCGGCGCCGGGCGTGGCGCCCATGCCGACAATGATGAATT
>NZ_WHOR01000232.1:0-9497 GCF_013340925.1 Azospirillum formosense | reverse complement strand
CCGGTGGCGAGGCGGGCGGGGCGGGTGAAGGTGGCCTTCACCGCCGGCTATGCATCGGCGGACGATGTGCCGGGCGACATCATCGCGGCGGTGCTGCTGCTCGTCGGCCACCTCTACGCGCACCGCGAAGGGGTGATCGTCGGCGCCGTCGCTTCCGATCTGCCGCTGGGCGTGTCGGCCCTGCTGGCGCCGCATGTGTTCAAGGGCTGACCGGTGTCTGTCCGAAAAACGGGTGCCGGTGACCTTAACCAGCGCATTCATTTCGAACGCGCCACCGAAACCGAACTTCCCGGCGGGGGCTATGGGAAGGTCTGGGCGCGCGTCGGCTCCGCCTGGGCGGAACGGTGGGTCGACGGGGCAAGGGAACGCTCTGCCGCCATGCGGGAGGAGACCACGTCCATGGTCCACTTCCGCATCTACCGGCAGGTGGTGGACGGCCTGTCGCTCGATACCACCATGCGGGTGGTGTGGCGCGGTCAAACCCTCAACATCCGTGCCGTGGCCGATCCTGGCCCGCCGGCCCGCTTCGCCGTGATCGATTGCGAAACTGGGGTGCCGACCTGATGGCCCGGCGCTCCCGCGTCATCGGCGGCCAGCGTCTCCGCCGCCGGCTCCGCCAGCTCCCCGCGGCGATCCGCAAGGAAATCCGCGAGGTGGTGGAGGAGGGCGCGCTTGCCATCCTGGAAGACGCCGTGCAGCGCGCTCCGGCGCCCGGCGCCCACCCCTACGCTACGGGCGAACTGAAGTCCAAGCTGCGCTATCGGCTGACGAAGGACGGCCTGACCGCCCGTATCGGGTCCTGGGGCAAACGTCGCCGTGCCGGCCATGCGCATCTGGTGGAGTTCGGCGTGGCGCCGCACACGATCACGATGCCGAAGGGTGGCGTCATCCGTCATCCGGGCGCCCCGGCCAGCCCGTTCCTGCTGCCCGCCTTCAAGCTCAACCGGCGCCGGGTCGGCAGGGCCATCGCCGAAGCGATCAACCGCGCCATCAAACGGGTGAGCTTCATATGAGCAACGCCAGTTGGGCCTTGCAGGTCGCGACCGTGGACGCCGTCCGCGCCGCGGTCGGTGCCGCTGTGAAGGTGTTCGACGGGCAGGCGCCCGCGGAGACCGCCTTTCCCTATGTCGTGGTCGGTGAAAAGACGATCGCGCCGTGGGACAGCTTGGCCGTGGCCGGCGAAGACATCGACCTTACGATTCACGTCTGGGACCAACCCACCGGATCGTCGGCACAGGAATGCGAACGGGTCCTGGGCCTGATCCGTGGCGCGCTGAACCGCAAGCGCTTGCCCCTGGATGGGATCGGGCTTCGAGCGGTCCGCGTCGTCTTCGAACACAGCTTCATCGAGCCGGACGGGCGCACCCGTCATGGCCTGATCCGTATCCGGGCGCTGGTGCGCCCGTGACCCCCGCGGCTTGGCCGCATTCCATACAGTAGGAGAAACCGCCATGAGCGGCGAAGCAGTATCGAGCGCAGGCACGCGCCTGTTCATCGGTGGAAGCACCCCGTGCGACACCAAGGCCGAGTACGAGGCCCTGACCTGGGTGGAGGTCGAGGAGATCGAGGACATCGGCTCCTTCGGCACGACCTTCGAGAAGGTGTCCTACAAGGCTCTGGCCGGCGGCACGGTGCGCAAGAAAAAGGGCACTGTGGACCACGGCTCCACCACCCTGAAGCTGGCCCGCATCCCCACCGCCACCGGACAGACCGCCATCAAGGCCGCCGTCGCCGACCGGCAGCACGCCTACAACGTCAAGATTGAGTTCGATGATAAGCCGGCGGGTGCCGGCGCGACGCCGACCCGCATCTACATGCCGGCCTTCGTGATGTCCTACACGACCGAAATCGGCGGTCCCGACAAGGTGGTGGAAACGAGCGTCGGTCTGGAAATCGACGGTGAGCCGCTGGAGGTTGCGGCGGACGACGGCCCGTAACCGGCCCGGCCTGACCCGGCGGCTGTTCGTGGCCGCCGGTCCTTTCTCATTCCAAACAGCGAGACATGAGATGAAGAACCCCGCCTATGTTGACGGCGTGATGACGATCTTCCTGGGGGAAGACGAACGCTCGGTGGACCTGAAGGCCAACGCCCGCGCCGCGAAGGCGATCAGCCGACACTTCGGCGGTCTCTCCGACGCCTATGCGAAGGTCGGCGCCTTCGATTTTACGGCTGTAGTGGCTGTCGTCAATGCCGCGTCGGGCCGCGTCGGCAAGGAGGCGGAGGCCACCGAAGATGAGGTGTTCGATGCCGGGCTGGCCTTCGTCGCGCCGCTGGTTCTGCAATATCTCGGCTTCCTCTCCGGTGGCGGCAAGGTGCCGAAATCCAAGGAGGCGAAAGCCGAGGCGGAGCCCGCGGAGGGAAACGCGGCGGCGGCTTGAGCCTGGACGAGTATGCCGAGGAAATGACCGGCTACGCGATGGGCTGGCTGGGATGGGCGCCCGACGTGGCGGACGACACCCCGTTCCCGGTAATCGGACGTGCCTTGGAAGCGAAGGCCGATTTCCTCGCGGCGACCACGCCCGGCGCCAAGCCGCGCAAGCGGCGGCGGAAGAAGCCGCCAAGCCAAGCCGAATTGAAAAGCAAGATCAGGGCCGCGTTGACGGCCTTCAAGAAAGACAAGGCTCCCGAGTGATCGGGGGCCTTCTTCATTTCCGGATGCGCCATGACTGAAATCGACAGCCTTTCCGTTCGCGTCGGTGCCGACACCCGTGGTCTTCGCGACCTGGGCACGGCGGAACAGCGGATCGACCAGTTCACGGCGCGTGCCGACCGCAGCCTTGCCCGGATGGATGCCGCGTTCGACCGGCTGAACGCGGTGGCGCTGCGCTCCCGCGACGTTCTGCTGGGCTTGGTCGGGCTTCAGTTCGGCGGTGATCTGGCGGGTGAGTTCATGCAGGCCACGGACTCGGCCATGCGGTTCCAGACCGGCATGGCGCAGGTGTCCACGCTGTTGAACGACACCGCCGGCATGAGCCGCTATACCGCCCAGGTCAAGGCGATGGCCCGCGAGTTCGGGACCATGCCGGTGGATCAGGCCAAGGGCCTCTACGAAATCCTTGCCGCGGGCGCCTACTCCGCCGCGAACGCGGTGGAGGTGCTCGACGCCTCCAACCGGCTCGCCATCGGTGGCGTGACCGGGGTCCAGACCGCGGCGGACGGCTTGACCAGCGTCCTGAACGCCTACGGTGCCGCCGCGGGCAGCGCCGCCAACGTCTCGGATGCCTTCTTCGCGGCGGCGGCGGCGGGCAAGACCAACATCCAGGAGCTCGCCGCCTACATCGGTCAGGTGTCGCCCATCGCGGCGCAGACCGGCGTATCGCTGGACGAGCTGATGGCCGCCGCCGCCGCGCTCACTGCCGGCGGCATTAAGACCAGCACGGCCATGGACGGGCTGCGAAGCGTGATCGCGGCGGTGCTGAAGCCCAGTCAGGAGGCCGCGGAGACGGCGGACGCGCTGGGGCTCCAGTTCAACGCAGCGGCCCTCCAGTCCAAGGGGCTGGCCGGGTTCCTGGCCGATGTGGCGGTCAAGGCCAACGGCAATACGGAGGCCCTGGCTCTCCTGTTCGGCGGCGTCGAGGCGTTGTTGCCGGTCATGGCGCTGGGCAGCACCAACACCACGGCCTTCGCTGACGCTCTGGCGGCGCTCCAGAACAAGGCCGGGGCCACCGAAGCGGCCTACAACAAGATGGCCGAAACCGCGGAGAAATCCGCCGACCGCGTGCGGGCTGCGGCGGAGCTGTACCGCGTCGAGTTGGGCGACCGGCTGCTGGTGGCGATCCAGCCAGCGACCCGCGCGCTCGCCGACAATTTCGAGGCGGTGACCGGCACGGTGGAAACGGCTGCCGCTGTTCTGGCCGCCTCTTTCGCGGCGCGCGGGGTGGCCGCCGCGGTCCGGGCCACGGCGGAGTTCAGCGCCGCGCAAGTCGCCATGCGTCGGGACTTGGCCGGGACCACCGGCCACCTTTTCGCCAAGGAAGCGGCCATGCGCTCCGGCGCGGCGGCGGCAGTCGCGGCGGCTCTGGCGGACGATCAGGCAGCACGGGGGGCGCTCGCGTCGGCGCAGGCCAGCCTTGCCGCTGCGCAAGCCCGGCAGACGGACGCCATCGCCGCCCTGCGCAACACCGCCGGCAAGGCAGGGCAGTTCGCCGCGCAGGCTCGGTTGGAGACGTCCACGGTCGCCTTGACGCGGGCCGAAACCGCCCTTGCCGCCGCGCAGACCCGCGTTGCCGAGACCGGCGCCGCCGTCACCATGGCGCAGGGCGCGCAGGCGTCGGCGCTCCAGCGGACGGGCGTGGCCGCGACCATGGCATCCCGCGCGATGGCCGGTCTGAACGCCGCGACCGCCGTTGTCGGCGGGCCTGCCAGTGCCGCCCTGATGGTCGGCGCCGGGGCCGTGGCCTACTTCGCCACGCAGTCCACGCAAGCCGAAGAGGCGACCCGGCTGCACGAAGCCGCAATGCGCGATTTCGGCACGGCGGTGGATGGCAGCACGGGCAAGCTGCGCGACATGACGGAGGAGGTGAAGAACCTCCGCCGGCAGCAGTTGGAGGCGGACAAGGAGGCCAACCAGCGCACGGTCGAGCAGCAGGAGACCTACGCGCGGGCGGGCCACTTCAAGATTGATCGGGCGGCCTACGATTCCGGCCTGTCGAAAGAGGAGGCGGCCAAGGTCTTCGCCCCGGCGCGGGAGCTGCAACAGCAGTTTCTCGATTCCAAGATCAGCGCCACCGACCTGTTCAACGCCATCGAGAAGCTGGCGAAGCAGGATGCACGGCTGCGGCCCGTCGCCAAGGCGTTCGCGGAATGGGCGGGGCCGCTCACCACCGCCCGGCAGAACATCGCGGAGACCGACGCCAAGCTGGGCCAGTTGAACGGCACGGCGACCGCAACGGCTCCGGCGATAGCCCAGACCGGGCAGAGCGCAACGACCGCCGCCGGAGGCTTCGCCCAGATGGGCGATGCGGTGACGGGGGTTGCCAACGCTCTGGATGGTCTCAACCGCAAGACGCAAACGCTGAGTGTGCCGAAGGGGTTCGAGCGGGACTTTGCGACCTTGCTCGATCAGGTCACGGAGGGCGGCAAGAAAGCCATTACCGGCGATCAGGCGAACACCCTGCGCAGCGACTTTGCCGGCAATCGGAAGGCGACCGTCCAGGACGAGACCTCCGACCTGGAGCGTCAGGCGCTCGGCAACAAGCTGTTGGCCGGGGCGGTGACCGAGGCGGCGCGGGCGCACGCACAGAACCGCATCGAGCTGGCGAAGGTGGCCGGGACCTATCCGGACGTTGACGCCGCCACCGTCCGGGCGCTGCTCACCACGAAGGATTTCGGCGCCGTCGTGCGGACCCTGCCCACCGATCTTCAGCAGCGGTGGGCGGCGCTCCAAGCATCGTCACAGGCGCAGCTTGCCGGCGCCACGGCGCAGGCCACGGCGCAGATGACGTTGCAGGTTGCGGCGGCGAACCGCCTCGCCGACGCCGCCGGGCGGGGCGAGGCGGCGCAGCGGGCCGCCGCCGCGGAGAACGAAGTCGCCGCCGCATCCCTGCGCGGCCTGTCCGAAGCGACGGTACGTGCCAACGAGGCCGCCAAGGAATCCGCCACCCGCGTCCGCATCCAAGCCGAGTTCGCCGGGCAGATCGACTTGGAGGTAGCGGCGAACAACCGGCTGGCCGATGCGCTGAAGAAGGGCGCGGCGGCGGGCCGGGAGGCGGAGCTGCAAAACGCCGCCATCGCCCAAACCCTGAAGGAGGTGCCCTATCCGAAGGCCGGAGAGGACACCGCCGCCTGGAACAAGGCCCTGGCGGAGAACATCGCCAAGCTGCGCGAACAGCAGGCGTCCGCCGATGGTCTGGACCTTTCCCGCTACCAGCAGCAGTTGGACGATGCCACGCGCAAACTCCAGCAGGAGCGCCGCCTGTCCGGCCTGTCGGAATCCGACGCGTCGGCGGCCCGTGCGCGGCAGGACGTGCTGGACAACCTGCGCAAGCGGGGCCGGGCCTATGAGGACTTGTCCGAGCAGGAGCGGCGGACCGTAGACGGCCAGATCGCGCAGGCGGAACAGAATGCGGCGCTGGAGCTGGGCATCCGCCGGCAGCGCGACGCCATGGACGCGCTGGGCGACGCGGTGGACGACGGGGTTGTGCGCCCGCTCGAAAGCGCCGTGGACGCCATCGTCAAGGGGCAGGGCGAATCCCTGAAGTGGGGCAACATCCTGCGCGGCATGGCCGCCTCGCTGCTGGGCGACTTCATCCGGCTCGCCGCAATCAACCCCTTTAAGAACGCGGTGGGGCTGGGGAGCTATTCGCCGACGCTGTGGGATGAGGCGGGTGGTGGTTCCGGCGGTGGGGGCGGCCTGACCGGTCAGTTGACGAACTGGGGCACGAACCAAGCGTCGTCCTGGGCCGCTGAGAAGATGGGCCTGTCGCCGACCAACATGCTGGACAGCTTTGGGACCAACTACCTGGGCATAGCGCCGGTTGCCGGGGCCGGTACGGTCGGAGGCATCACCGGGGCTGGTGGTGTTGCTATGGGCACCGCTCAGGGCGGTGGAGCGTTCGCGGCGGGTGTGTCGCCGGCTGTGGGCGGTATGTCGAATGCGGCGGTAACCGGGGCCGGGTCGGGGCTGGCCGCTGCCCCTGCGTCGGCTGGGGGCATCGCCGGCTCTGGCGTTGGTCTCGGTGCGGCGGCGGGCGGTGTCGTCGGCGCGGCAGGCGCCGGCTACATGGTCGGCGGCTATCTCGGCACAAAAACGAACAGCAAGGCCGTGGGCGCCGCGTCCGGGGCTGCCGCAGGGGCCGCCTACGGGACAATGATCCTGCCCGGCTGGGGCACGGCTATCGGCGCGGTCATCGGCGCCATCGCCGGTGCCATCGGGACACAGAAAGCGTCGGTTGGCCCGAACAGCCGCGCCAACGTGATCTACGAAGGCGGCCAGTTCAAGCGCGGCACCAGCGCGGCGGACAAGGGCGGCGACATCACCAAGACGCAGACCCTTGCGGACCAGATGGCGGCGGCGCTGAACAGCATCGCCGCCGCCGGCAAGATGAAGAACAGCTACGACATGCCGGTGGGCGCGTTCGAGCTGTTCGAGAAGGATGGCCGGTTCATCACCGACATCGGCGGCAAGAAGGCGGAGTTTGGCGACCCGCAATCCGCCGTTGCCGCTTTCCTCAGTGAGGCCATCACCTCCTTCATGGAGAATGGCGCCACCGAGTGGCAGGACTCGGAAGGCAAGGCCATCGCCGACAACATGCGGAAGGCGCTGGATTTCTCCATCGGGAAGCCGGTGGAGGAGCTGGTGGCGAACCTCGCTTTCGCCGCCACTGACTTCGGGACCGCCTACGATGCCATCGGCAAGGCCGGCGCCGACGAGTTCAGCCAGCAGATCGAGAACCTGTCGGTTGATTTCCAGACCGCCCGCGACAAGGCCGCGGAGATGGGCCTTGCCACCGAAGGCTTCGGTGACAGCCTGGGGAAGGCCACCGACCGGCTGTACGCCGCCGCCAGCCGCGCCCTGTCCGGGCTGAGCGGCGTGGACAGCGTTCTGACCGCCATGGAGAGCTGGCGGAAATCGGCGGTCGCCCTGATGGGGGCGGGCCGCGATCCGCAGCCGGCCATGGACTTGCTGGGCCTGCAACTCCGCGACATCGCCATTTCCTTCGGTGATAGCGCGGAGGGGATGCAACGCCTTATCGAGGCGGGGCGCACTCTCCGTCAGATGGGAGAGACCACCGGCGCGCTGTGGATGGACACCCGCGCCGATCAGGTCCGCAACAAGCTGTCCCAGGACCTGGGAATGCGCGAGATGGCCGCCCAGGTGGCGCTGGGGGCGGTGACCCAGGATGCCTACGACCTGCGGATGCTGGAAATCCAGCAGATGCAGGAGTTGGCGGCGGTCACCGACGAGGCGTATCGGGCCGATCTGGCGCGGACGCATGGGCTGGAACGTCAGGCCCTCAAGGCGAAACAGGCGGCGACGGCGACGGCGGCGCTGACGGCGGCGCAGGAGCGGCTCGTTTCCGCGGCCGGGGACATCGTGGCGGACCTGGACCGCGAGCGGGCCAGCGGCTCCACCGGCCTGTCGGCGGAGGAGCGCATCAGGTCGGTGGACTCCGCGCTCCGCCGCGATTTGGCGTTGTCTCGCCACTCCGACCCGGCGGTGGCGGAGGCGGCCCTGCGGCGTCTGACCACGACGAAGCAGACGGCGGAGGACACCTACAACGCCATCTATGGCGAGGCGTCCGAAGAGACCGCCGCCATGCTGCGGGCCTATGAGGAGCAGGTGCGTGACCTGCCGGCGGTCCGGACGTGGGAACAGAAGATCCTCGATGCGCTGGTGACGCTGCCCTCGCAGATCACGGCGAACATCGATCTGAAGGGGCGCATCCTCGAAATCTACGAACCGGCGGTGCTCCAGCGGATCGACCCGGCGCTGCGCCCCATTGTCGAGAAACTGGCGACCCTGGCGGAGCAGGGCTACGACTTCACCGCCCTGCCGGCGGATGCCCAGCGCAACATCGCGGAGGTGCTGTCCCGGCTCCAGTCCGGCGCGTCGGTGGTGGCGCTGGATTTCAGCCGCGTGCCCGCGGACGCCCGGCGCGACCTGACCGAGGCCCTGGGCCGCTATGCCGGCGACCTGAAGGTGGACGAGTTCGAATGGTCCATGCTGCCGCCGGATGCCCGCCGTCTGGTGGCCGAAGTCATGGGGCGGTACCGCGGCGACGTGCGGGTGGAGCAGCTCGATTTCAGCGAGGTCCCGGCGGACACGCAGCGCGCCATTGCCGAGCTGCTGACGCGCACACTGAACGGCGACGCGGTGTCCGCCTGGACGCCGATCACCCTGCCAGCGGATGCCGCCCGCACGGTGACGGAGACCATCAAGCGGGATGTGAGCGAGACGGTCTCAACGGCGGTCATGCGGGACCTGACGCAAGGGTTCGCCGCAACCCAACTGCAAAGCACAAGCCTGATGATCCGGCAGCTTGACGAGATCGGGCGCCTGATTCTCACGGGCTCCGTCAGCACGGTCCGGGCGATCACCGGCAATTACAGCTGGGGTGCGGACGAACTGGCGGCGGTGCTGAACAGGGCCAAGCCGACCGTGCTGTCCACCGGAATGGCGACCTACGTCGCGCGCTATGCCGACGTGGCGGATTGGTGGGCGCAGGACCCGACGCGCAATCCGCAAGCTCACTACAACGACTCTGGATGGCGTGAGGGCCGCGTGTGGGAGGGGTCAGGCTGGGCTGGCTTCTCCACCGGCGGTCCGGTATCCGGCCCCGGCACGGAGACCAGCGACGATGTTCCGGCCTGGCTGTCCGTTCACGAGTGGGTGATCCGTGCCGCGGCGGCGCGGAAGGCCGGGGCGGGCGCCTTGGCCGCGCTGAACGAAGGCCGGATCGGCGAGGCGGCGGCCCTTCTGGCGGAGCGGGCAGGGATGCCGATGGTGCCGCATCTGGCCGGTGGAGGTCCCGTGCTTGGCGATCTGCCCGCCCTG
>NZ_WHOR01000231.1:0-9506 GCF_013340925.1 Azospirillum formosense | reverse complement strand
GCCTGAAGGACGACCCGCCGCCCTCGGTGCTGGGGCTGGAGCGGCGGGCCGACAACGACCGGGACCGCCTGCAGACGGCGCTGCGCTCCGCCGGTTTCTACGACGCCGTGCTCGACATCCGGGTGGACGCAGCCCGGACGCCGGCCAAGGTGACCGTGGCGGTGACGTCCGGTCCGGCCTACCGCTTCAAGACCATCACCATCGCCTCCACCGACGGCGCGCCGCTGCCGGGCGGCGATGTGACCCCCGGCGACATCGGCCTGCCGGTGGGGCAGCGGGCGCGCGCGCCGCAGGTGGTGGACGCCCAGTCCGCGCTGCTGCGCCGGATGACCGACCGCGGCCACCCCTTCGCCACCGTGGCCGAGCGGCGGGTGGTGGTGGACCACGACGACCACAGCATGGATGTCACCTTCTCGGTGGACCCCGGCCCGCTGGTGATGTTCGGCGACACCAGGATCGACGGGCTGGCCAGCGTCAACGAGGGGCTGATCCGCGGGCGCCTGCCCTGGAAGCAGGGCGACATCTACAGCCCGGCCAAGGTCGACCGGGCGCGCCAGCAGATCGCCCAGCTCGACGTGTTCGACACGGTGCGGGTGCGGCTGGCCGAGGAGCCGGGGCCGGGCGGCGTCCCGCCGGTGGACGTGACCCTGGCCGAGACGCTGCACCGCTTCATCGGGGCCAGCGCCTTCTATTCGTCGGAGGACGGGGTGGGCGGCTCGGCCTACTGGGGCCACCGCAACCTGTTCGGCGGGGCGGAGCGGCTGCGGCTGGGCGTGGAGGTCGGACGCATCGGCGGCGACAACGGCGCCGCGCGGGGACCGCGCGGCAGTCGGGATCTGCCGGATATCCGGCTGTCAGCCAATTTCCGCAAGCCCGATTTCCTGGCGCCGCGCCAGTCGCTGATCCTGGATTTCCAGGTCGCGTCGGAGCAGCCGCCGGCCTACGACCGCGTCGCCACCATCGGCTCGGCCTCGCTGGAGCGGCAGGTGACCGACCAGCTCAAGGTCTCCTACGGGGTGTCGGGGGAGCGCGGGCGGGTGCGTTCCAACCTGCGGGAGTATCAGACCGGCTTCATCGGCGTGCCGCTGGGCATCGCCTGGGACGGCTCGGACAACCTGCTGAACCCATCCAGAGGCTACCGCGCCTCGCTGCTCGCCACCCCCTGGTTCCCCTACGCCGGGGACACGGACTCGATCTTCACCAGCTTCCAGATCAACGCGTCGGCCTACCGCGATCTGTCCGACGACGGCCGTTACGTCGCGGCGGCGCGCATCGGCGTCGGCAGCACGGTGGGGGCGTCGCTGGACCAGGTTCCGCCGGATCACCGCTTCTACGCGGGCGGCGGCGGGTCGGTGCGCGGCTACGGCTTCCAGAAGGCCGGACCGCGCGACATCTACGGCGACCCGACCGGCGGGCGGTCGCTCTTCGAAGCCGGTCTGGAACTGCGCGTCAAGGTGACGGAGACCATCGGCATCGTGCCCTTCGTCGACGCCGGCACCGTCTTCGACAGCGCCTTCCCCGACTTCAAGGAACCGCTGAAGGTCGGCGCGGGCATCGGTGCGCGGTACTACACCGATTTCGGACCGCTGCGCGCCGACGTGGCCTTTCCGCTGAACGCCGATTCCGGCGATGCGAAGTGGCAGCTCTATCTCAGTCTGGGTCAGGCCTTCTGATTCGTCCTTTCAACCGGTGATGCCGGACCGGGTCGCATTTTTGCCGCTTGGATCGGGATCGTCACTGCTCTTTCCCGTTATACCATTCGGGGAATGCCGCAACGGGGTGCGTGGTGTCGGGTTTGCGTCGTCTGATCGTCCTTCTTCTGGCCATCGCCGTCCTCAGCGGTACGGTCCTGACGGAAGCCGCCCGCGCGGCCGACACCGAAGGGGGCGGCTGGGGGCCGGCCAACGCGGTCCGGCGCTGGATCGCCCAGACCATCGAGAAGGCGGTGAACGGTCCCGACCTCCAGGTCAGGATCGGCACCATCGGCGGCGCGGTTCCCGTCAACTTCACGATCTCGGACGTCACCGTCGCCGACCGCGAGGGCGTCTGGCTGCGGCTGGAGGATCTGCGCGTCAACCTCGCCCCGACCGCTCTGCTGACCGGGCGGGCCAAGGCCGACGCGATCGAGGCGCAGCGCGTCGTCGTGGAGCGCGCGCCGCTTCCCGCCGAGGGGCCGGAGCCGCCGCCCGACCAGGGACCGACCTCGCTGCTGCCCAGCCTGCCGGTGGGCGTCGCCGTGGACAAGCTGGCCATCGCCGAGCTTGTCCTGGCGGAGCCGCTGATCGGGCAGGAGGCGCGGCTGAAGATCGACGGGTCGCTGGACCTCGCGTCGGGCGGGGCGTCGCTGGAAGCGCATCTGAACGTGGACCGGCTGGGCGAGCAGCCGGGGACGGTGGCGCTCGACGTCGCCTTCAATCCCGACGACAAGCGGCTGGACCTGAACCTGAAGGCGTCGGAGCCGGCGGGCGGGCTGATCGCCACCGCGTTGAACATTCCCGGCGCGCCGCCGGTCAGCGCCTCGCTGGACGGGCAGGGCTCGCTGGACGACTGGAAGGGCACCTTCACCGCGGCGGCCGAGAACGCCGCCCGGCTGGCCGTCGACGCCACGATCAAGGCTGTGCCCGAGGGGCACGCCGTCTCCATCGCGGCGACCGGCGACGTGGCGTCGCTTCTCGGCCCCGACATCGCTCCGCTGGCCGGGCCGCAGCCGGCGTTGAAGGGCACCGTGGTGGTCGCTCCGGACGGTGCCCTGACCCTGCAGCCGGTGGCCGTCGAGACCGCCGCCGCCACGGCCAATCTCTCCGGACGCATCGGCGCCGACCGCCGCAGCCTCGACCTGCGCTACGAGGTTCAGGCCGGGCCGGACTCCACCCTGCACGGCTTCGCCCCCGGCATCGCCTGGCGGGAGGGCACCGTGTCGGGCACCGCCCAGGGCACGCTGGACGCGCTGACCGTTGTGGTGGAGGGGCTGATCCACGACCTCGCCGCCGACGATCCCGCCCTGGCCTCGGTCGCCGGACCGGAGGTGCGGCTGGACGGGCAGGCGCGGATCAACGCCGACACGGGAGCGGTGGGGATCGAGGGGGTGACCCTGACCACCGCGGCGGCCAGCGCCGGGGCGCAGGGCAGCGTGACCGGCTGGGGCCAGACCGCCGACGTCACGGTGTCGCTGAACGCCGACGACCTGTCGCGCCTCTCCGCCCTCGCCGGGCAGCCGCTGGCCGGGTCGCTGGCCCTGGCCGGGCCGGTGCGCCGGCAGGAGGACGGCACGTTGACCGCCGGCCTCAGCGGCGCGCTGCGCGGTCTGGAAACCGGAACGCCCGCCGACGGCGTGCTTGGCCGCGACGTCAGCCTGGGCGCTCAGGCGGTGATGGAACCGGGCGGCGCCATGCGCCTCACCGACCTGACGGTGGATGGCCGCAACGGGCGGCTGACCGGTGTTGCGGCCCTGGTGGACGGGGCCGTGGACGCCAAGACCAGGCTGGAGATCGCCGACCTCGCCCCGGTGGGCACCGCCGCCGGGACGGAGATGGCGGGCGGCCTGACGCTCGACGCGACGGCGAAAGGGCCGTTGGACAATCTTGTGGCGGAGGCGGCGCTGCACGCGCGGAACCTCGCCGTGCAGGGTCGCCGCTTCGGCGACACGCGGCTGAACGCCACCGCGCAGAATCTGCCGGGCGCCCCGCAGGGCCGGCTGTCGGCCCGCACCGAACTGGCCGGCGCCGGGCTGACCGCGGACGCCGCCTACGCGCTCGAGGGGCAGGCGCTGCGGATCAGTGACCTTGCCGTGGCAAACGGGCCGAACCGGATCACCGGGGCGGTGCGCGTGGCGCTCGACGCCATGACCGCGACCGGCAAGCTCGACGGCACCCTGCCGCAGCTTCAGGCGCTGTCGGAGCTGGCCGGCGTGCCGCTCACGGGGGCGGCGGGCTTCACCGTCGCGCTCGACGCGCCGAACGGCAAGCAGGCGGCCAATCTGACCGCCAACGCCACCGACCTGCGTGTCGAGGGGGAGGGCGGGCCATTGTTCGCCGCGCGCCGCCTGACCGCCAACGCCGACGTCGCCGACGCCCTGGGCAACGCCAGCAGCAAGGCGCGTGTGGAGCTTCAGGACGGGGCCGCCGCCGGCAACGATCTGTCCCGGGTGACCGCCAGCGTGGACGGCTCGCTCGCCAAGGCGGCCTTCCGGGCGGAGGCCGCGGGGGCCGGGAGCGACCCGCTGGGGCTTGAGCTGGCCGGGGAGTTTGCGCAGAACGGTGCGCTGAACCGCATCCGGCTCGACCGGCTCCAGGGCCGTTACAGCGGCGAATCCTTCCGGCTGACCCAGCCTGCGGCCATCGCCCTGGGCGAGCGGCGCTACGAAGTGTCCGGCCTGCGGCTGGTCAGCGGCAACGCCCAGCTCGCCGCCGATCTCGGCCTGAACGGGGAGCGGCTGTCGGGGGAACTGCGGCTGGACCGCGTGCCGATGGCGTTGGCCCGGCTGGCGAACCCGACCCTCCGGCTGGACGGAACGCTGAACGCGCAGGCGACTCTCGGTGGCACCGTCCGCCGCCCGCAGGCCGATGCCACGCTGCGCGTCGCCAACCTGAAGGCGCAGCAGACCACCCAGGCCGGCGTGCCCGGCTTGAACGCCACGGTCAACGCGCGCTGGAGGGAGGCGCGCCTTTCGGTGGACGGCGACGTCGCCACCAGCAACAACGCCGGTCGGGTGACGCTGACCGCCGCCGCACCGCTGGCCATGGACCCGGACACGCTGGCCTTCTCGGTTTCGGAGCGCGGCCGGCTGGAGGCGGCGTTGCGCGGCGCCATCGACGCCTCGCTCGCCAACGACCTGCTGGCGGCCAGCGGCGACCGGGCGCGCGGCACGCTGCGGCTGGACGTCAGCGTCGACGGCACCGTGGCGGCTCCCCGGCTGGGTGGCACGGTGACGCTGGCCAACGGACGCTACGAGAACCGGGCGAGCGGCGCCATCATCAGCAACATCGACGCCCGCATCGTCGGCGACGGCGACGTCTTCACCATCCAGAGCTTCCGCGGCCGGACCACCAACGGCGGCGAGATCAGCGCCCGCGGCGTGATCCGCCCCGCCGCCGCGGACCCGCAGCAGCAGCTCGACCTCGCCATCCAGGCCGATCGGGCGCGGCTGGTGCAAAACGATCTGGCGGCGGTCACCATCGGCACCAACCTGACGCTGACCGGCAGCTTCGTGAATCCGCGGCTGGCCGGCCCCGTGCGGATCGAGCGGGCGGAGATCCAGATCCCCAACCAGACCCCGCCCAACGTCGTCGACCTGAAGGTCGTCGAGGTCGGCAAGGGCCGCAAGGCGCAGCCGGTCAGCCTGAAGAACGGTCAGCCGGGCAATGGGGCGCCGGAGCCGGCCTTTGCGATGATCCTCGATCTGACGATCAGCGCGCAGAACCAGATCTTCGTCCGGGGCCGCGGGTTGGAGGCGGAATTCGCCGGACAGCTCGCCGTCACCGGCACCTCCAGCCAGCCGCTGGTCAGCGGGCGGTTGAACATGCTGAAGGGCGAGTTGGACCTTCTCGCCAAAACCTTCGTCTTCAGGCGCGGCATCATCGAGTTCGACGGCGGTCCCGCCATCGACCCGCGGTTGGATTTCCTGGCGGAGGCCACCGCCAACGATGTGACCGCCCAGGTCCTGGTCACCGGCACCGCCGGACAGCCGAAGCTGGAGTTGACCTCTCCGCAGGGCCTGCCGCAGGACGAGGTGCTGTCCGCCGTGCTGTTCGGGAAGTCGGTCGGCAACCTGAACGCGGTGGAGGCGGTCCAGCTCGCGCAGTCCGCAGCGACGCTCGCGGGCTTCGGCGGTGGCGGCCCCGGCCTGCTCGGCAACCTGCGCCGCGGTCTCGGCGTCGACCGGCTGGAATTCACCGGCGGCGCCGACGGCAAGGGTGGCGCGGTGGAGGCCGGGCGCTATGTCAGCGACCGTGTCTATGTCGGGGTGGAGCAGGGCATCGGCGCGAACCAGAGCCGCGCCACGGTGGAGGTCGACATCACCAAGAACATCAAGGCCCAGGCGGACGTCGGCGCCGATTCCGACACCCGCGTCGGCGTCAAGTGGGAGTGGAATTACTGACCGGCACCAGCTTTGCGCCACTCCTGACGCTGCTTTCGGGCGCTGGTCATCGGCACAAGAGCCCCCATATCGAGCAAAGGTGAAGGCCGGGCCGCCAAGGCTCCGGTCATCGGCGAAGGGGGAGCGGTGCGCGCTGCCAGAAGGATTCCCTACGTCAACCAGGGCATCGTCATGGCCTGCACGCTGGCCTTCGTGCTGGGCCTGCCGCCGGAATCCCTCGCCTTCGTTCCTGCTTATTTCTTCGGAACGGTGGAGACGGCCGGGCCGCTGCCGACCTGGGCGGTGTGGCGCGGGCTGTTCGGCCATGTCCTGATCCACAGCGACATCGTGCATCTGGTCAGCAACATGCTGGCGCTCTGGGCCTTCGGCGGCGCGGTCGAACTGGCGATGGGCAGCCTGCGCTACCTGCTGTTCTTCCTGCTCTGCGCCGCGGCGGGGGCCATGGTGGAGGGCGCGCTGGCTGTCGACCCCATGGCGCCGCTGGTCGGGGCGAGCGGAGCGATCTGCGGGGTGATGGGCGCCTTCCTGCTGCTGCACCCGCAGGCGACGCTTGGCGTGACGCCGGGGCCACGGGTTCCCGCCTCCTTCGTGGTGGGCAGTTTCCTGGCGATCAACGTGGCGATGACGCTGATGCCGCCGGCTCCTGACTCCAGTCTGGGCGATGTGGCTTGGGCGGCCCATCTGGGCGGGTTCGGCGCGGGGATGGCGCTGGTCGCCCTGTTCCGCCGCCCCGGCGTGGCGCTGTGGAGCGTCGCCCGCCTCAGCACCGCGGCGAAGGCCGCCGTCTATCTGACCCTGGTGGTGGTTCTGCTGCGAACGTTGTGACCGTTGCCTTTGCCGGGCCAGGGCGGAATACTGCGCCCTCCCATTGACGGAGGCATGTGACTATGGCGCAAACCGGGTCCGCGCCGGTGCTCGGCGTGATCGGCGGCAGCGGCGTCTACGACATCGACGGGCTGGAGAACCAGCGCTGGGTTAAGGTGGAAACGCCCTTCGGCGACCCGTCCGACGAGCTGCTCACGGGCGAGCTGGATGGACAGAAGCTGGTCTTCCTGCCGCGCCATGGCCGCGGTCACCGCATCCCGCCGTCCGAGCTGAACTTCCGCGCCAACATCCACGCGCTGAAGGCGCTGGGTGTGACCGAGATCCTGTCGGTCTCTGCCGTCGGTTCGCTGAAGGAGCATCTGCCGCCGGGCACCTTCGTGGTGATCGACCAGTTCATCGACCGCACCTTTGCCCGCAACAAAAGCTTCTTCGGCACCGGTCTGGTGGCGCATGTGGCGCTGGGCCATCCGGTCTGCGGGCGGCTGGGCGACCTGATCGAGGAGGCGCTGATCGAGCTGAAGGTGCCGCATCAGCGCCGCGGCACCTACATGGTCATGGAAGGCCCGCAATTCTCGACCAAGGCCGAATCCGAGCTGTACCGGAGCTGGGGCTGCGACGTGATCGGCATGACCAACATGCCGGAGGCCAAACTCGCCCGCGAGGCGGAGATGTGCTACGCGACCGTCGCCATGGTCACCGACTTCGACTGCTGGCATCCGGACCATGACCACGTCACCGTCGACGCGGTCATCCGGGTGGTGGTCGCCAACGCCGGCAAGGCGCGGTCGCTGGTCAAGACGCTGGCGCCGAAGCTGCAGGTGCGCGACGGGCTGTGCGCCCAGGGCTGCCACACCGCGCTCGACCACGCGATCATGACCGCGCCGGACAAGCGGGACCCCGAGATGCTGAAGGCGCTCGACGTCATCCTCGCCCGCGCGCTGGGCTGAGGACGCAAACGCAAAAAGCCGCGGGACCCGGCGTGCGTCCGGGTCCCGCGGCTTTATCTTTGGATCGGGCGGATAGCCTCAGTGACGGGTGCGCGCCGGGGTGACGTAGACGCCGTCCCAATCGACGCCGAACAGCGCGTCGTCGCCGGCTTCCTCCACCAGCTCATCGTAATCGCTGATGTCGATCAGGCCGAAGATCGAGGCGGTGCCTGAGGCGTCCAGGTCGCAGGTGATGACGCGGCCGGCGAACTCGACGGAGGTGAAGAACACTTCCGGCAGTTCCATGCTGTCGAGGTCCGCGGACACCGCGCACTCGATCTCGTGGACGAGGCGCGAGGAGAGGGAACCCCGCAGTTTCGCCGCCTGGGAAGCCCAGACGATCTTCTTGACCCGCGCAGCCGGGCGGTTGTCGGTTTCGCCGATGCCCTCGTCGGGCTGGGCGGCCATGGCGATCATCCGGGAAACCAGGTTCGACGGGCTGGGCGCACGCATAGAGACCTCCGCTGAAGAACGAGCGCAGATTCACCCGGCGTCGGTTAACGGGGACTTAAATCCGGACGTCACGGATGGCTTACCTCTTATGCGTAACGGCCTATGACCGGTGAGGGGGTCCGCGCTGCGTAAGCCGCCGCCAGCCGCGCCGCAGTCACGGCGTTGTTTCGGATCAGCGCCATGTTTGCGGTCAGGCTGCGCCCGCCGGTGATCCGCTCCAGTGCCGCGAGGAGAAAAGGCGTGACGGATTTTCCCGTGATTCCATGATGTTCCGCATCCTTTAGTGCCTGGGCGATGGCCTTCTCCATGGCTTCGCCATCGAGCGCGTCGGCCTCCGGGATGGGATTGGCGAGGACCACGCCGCCCTCCAGCCCAAGCTCCCATTTGGCCCTCAGGATGGCCGCGACCTCATCGATGTTGTCACAGCGATGAGAGACAGGCAGACCAGAGTTGCGGCTGTAGAAGGCCGGAAATTCGTCGGTGCCCAGCCCCAGGACGGGAACGCCGCGGGTCTCCAGCACCTCCAGCGTCTTCGGCAGGTCGAGAATCGACTTGGCACCCGCACAGACGACGCAGACGCTGGTGCGGGCCAGCTCGTCGAGATCAGCCGACACGTCGAAACTGGTTTCGGCGCCGCGGTGCACCCCGCCCAGGCCCCCTGTGGCGAAGACGGCAATCCCGGCCAGCCTTGCGGCGATCATCGTAGCCGCCACCGTGGTGGCGCCCAGTGCGCCCGTCGCCAATGCGACGGGCAGGTCGCGGCGGCTCAGCTTCATGACGCCGGTGCCGCCCTTGGCGAGCCGCTCCAGGGCTTCACTGTCCAGCCCGACGCGGATGCGCCCGTCGAGAACGGCGATGGTCGCGGGAACCGCCCCTTCGGCCCGCACCGCGTCCTCCAACGCCATCGCCGTTTCCAGGTTCTTCGGGTAGGGCATGCCGTGGGAGATGACGGTGGATTCCAGCGCCACCACGGGCCGGCCCTCGGCCAGGGCGGCGGCGACCTCGGGGGTCGGCAACAGGCGGTCGTGCATGGTCGGAGTCTCCCTCGTTCACCCGCATCCTGCGCTGTGGTTCGCGCCGGCGCAACCGCAGGAATCGGAATTTTGTCCTTTCGCGAGGACGGCCTATATTGCAGGGCATGCCTG
>NZ_WHOR01000230.1:0-9513 GCF_013340925.1 Azospirillum formosense | reverse complement strand
GCCCTTCGCTGCGCAACAGCACGGTTCCATCGGCGTCGAGCACGGTGAAGTGATGGATCAGCGTCGGATCGTAGAGCGTCTGGTCGAGGAAATTGCGGATGCCGGGCAGGCCGTTCTCCCCGAACTCCAGAGCCAGGGAACGCAGCGTGATGTCCACCTCGTGCACCGCACGGTGGGTGCTCTTGGCGAAGGCCCGGACCATGACCTCGGCCTTTGCCACCGCTTCCCGCGTCTGGCCGTCCAGGAGTTCGCGCGCCACCTGCGCGTAGGCCCCCCAGACCACCGTGATCGCGACGGCGGCGGCGGCGAACACGCACCAGCGGAACGAGATCGGCAGACGCATCCCGGTCTTTCCACAGGCGGTCCACCGGGGCGGGTCCGGACGATGATCCGTTCCGGCCCGGTATCGACCCTAGAGGACAAGGGGTATCACGCCACCGAAGTCTCCGGCAAGCCTCTCCATCCAGCGTTGACGGCGGAGCTCCTCACGTCATTTCCGCGAGAAATACGCCATCAGCCGCTCAACCGCGCCGTCGAGGATTTCATCCCTCTTCGAGAAGCAGAAGCGGATGAAGCTCCGCGGCGCGTCCTGGACGAAGAAGGCCCCGACGGGGATGGCCGTCACCCCGGCCTCGGCGGTCAGACGGCGGCAGAAATCCTCGTCGTTCCCGTCGAAGCCGAAGGGCGACACGTCGGCGACCACGAAATAGGTGCCGGCGGACGGCAGCACCTCGAACCCCACGGCGCGCAGCCCGTCGGCCAGCCGGTCGCGCTTTGCCTGGAGCCCGGTGGCCAGCCCGGCGAAATAGGCGTCGTCCTTGCCCAGCCCATAGGCGACCGCCGTCTGAAGGTTCGGCGGCGTGGTGAAGGTGATGTACTGGTGAGCCTTGACGACGGGCTGGAGCAGGTGCGGCGCGCCGGTGACGTAGCCGACCTTCCATCCGGTCAGCGAGAAGGTCTTGCCCGCGGAACCGATCTTCAGGCAGCGGTCGCGCATGCCCGGCAGGGTCATCAGCGGGATGTGCGCAAGCCCGTCGAAGACGATGTGCTCGTACACCTCGTCGCACACGGCGAAGGCGTCGAAGCGCTGGACGAATTCCGCCAGAAGCTCCAGTTCCGCGCGGGTGAAGACCTTGGCGGCGGGATTCAGCGGGTCGTTGATGAGAACCAGTTTGGTCTTCGGCGAGAAGGCCGCCTCCAGGTCCGCCCGCGTAAAGCTCCAGTCCGGGGCCTTCAGGCTGACGAAGCGCGGCACGCCGCCGGCCAGACGGACGATCGGCAGGTAGCTGTCGTACATGGGTTGGAAAAGCACGACCTCGTCGCCCGGCTCGATAAGGCCGAGCAGGCTGGCGGTGAGCGCCTCCGTGGCGCCGGAGGTCACCAGCACCTCGGTCTTCCAATCGATGTCCAGCCCGTAGAACCGCTTGCCGTGGGCGGCCAGCGCCTGCCGCAGGTCCGGGGTGCCCACCATCGGCGGGTACTGGTTCCACCCTTCGAGTATGGCCTTGGCCGCCACCTCCAGCACGTCGGCAGGGCCGCGCTCGTCGGGAAAGCCCTGGCCGAGATTGATCGCCTTGTGCTCGTCCGACAGGCGGGACATCACCTCGAAAATGGTTACCGGGAGGTCGAGTTCCCGCCGACCAAGGAAGCCTGTCTTCGGTTCTCCGGAATTTTGCATCGAACACCATCGGTGTGGTTGGGTGAGTTCCGTGATGGCTGATCGGCGACCGGCCAGATCGAGAAGGCGCCACCCGTCTCGGATCGCGGATGGAGCGGGCGGATTCGAGCGCCCGCCGCAACAGCCATGTTCCGGCCTGCCTTATCGACGGATTGCAGCCGTTCGTCCAGCGCCTCGGCGGACGTGTCCCGGCCGAGGCGCTTGCGCGGCTTCGTGCTGCCGACGAACGCGACGGCCGCCGGGGACGTGGCGGGGGCGGCCGGACATCACGGGCTTCGACAAAATTCCTGCCCGCCCGCATCGAGTTCCGTCATCGACAATCGATGCGACAATCGATGCAAACCCAATCGAATCAAAGGCGCACACCCGACCGCCTCACGGGGGGCCGAGGCGGCAAGGCGGCGCGAACCGACGCGGCCCAACGGCGACGCCGGGGCCAATCCTACCAACGAAACCGGGCGGATGCACCGCGGGGGACCGGGCTCCCACGGCGACGCCGCCCACTCCTCACGCCTGCCCGGCGCTGTGGCCGGCGCTGCGCCCGTGACGCCCGCGTGCAACGGTCGGTTCGACCACCCCGGCATTCTCGTCCAGGGTCGGGCCACCGGCACCATCGGTCTGGTCGGCGCAGCGTTCGGCCAGTTCCCGGATCGCTCCGCGGATCTGCGGGTCGCGGATGCTCTGGAAGTAGCGGGCGAGCATCAGCGCCTCGCGGGACCGCAGAGTGCCCTCCGATTCCTCCGCCTGCGGGCTGGCGATCCCCGCCTCCTGCGCGGCGTGGCGCTCCTCCAGCCCCTCGAAGAAGACGGAAACCGGCACCCGGAAGAACTGGGCAAGCTTGAACAGCCGGCTGGCCGAGACCCGGTTGAAGCCGCGCTCGTACTTCTGAAGCTGCTGGAACGTCAGCCCCAAAGCCGATGCGACATCGCTCTGGCTCAAGCCGGCGAGCATGCGCAGTTCGCGCAGGCGCTGCCCAACAAACACATCGACCTCATTGAGGCCTTCCTTCTTCTCACGTCCACGTTTTTTCACAACATTCCCCCATCAGGAAAAGTGGCAAAGCCCCATGTCGCGCGAAGCAACATTCGGTTCTGCGTTGGAAAGATTCCGACGCGGTTGTGCCACGATCTTTTTGGTATCGGACAAGCGACCATTGCAACTCAGCTATGACGTCGGCGGTGTAAAGTCAACCACCGTCGCGGCATTTACTACCTACGTCCCAACAAACCACAGAAAGGGAATGGTTACTCACACACGCATTATTCCTTCTTTCGGAGTAATTTAAAATTGCTTAGAACCGAAACAATCTGACAGATGCACTTCTTCGGAGAATCGACGCTCCATTCCTCGTTCACAGGTGGGCAGAAGAGCGTTGCAGGCGCGCATCGATAGGCACTTTTTGCCGGGCACTGGGCAATTCCTGCCCATGAATTAACCCTCTCTTCATCAAGACAGCCCAGCATGCGCGCTCAAGACAAGAGCCGGCGCGGTTCTTGCAAATTTCTTTTTTGCGTCTGCGAAATCAAGAAACTCCCGGACACCCACCGGGGCATCCGATCGGGGACTAGCGCGTGAACAACCTTCTGCAGACCTTGCGCAATCTTGGTCCCGCGCGCCTGGCCGCCATCGGCGGCGTCGGCCTGCTCCTGATCGGATTCTTCGTCTATCTGATGACGCGCCTCTCCACCCCGGAGATGGAGCTTCTCTACGCCGAACTCCAGCCCACCGAGGCCGCCGCCATCGCCAAGAAGCTGGAGGAGGCGAAGGTCCCCTTCACGGTCGACAAGACCGGCACGAAGATCATGGTCGCCGCCGAGCAGGTGGGGCCGACCCGCATGCGGATGGCCGCCGCCGGCCTGCCCTCGGGCGGCTCGATCGGCTACGAGCTGTTCGACAAGGGCGAAGGCTTCGGCGCCACCAGCTTCATGCAGAACATCAACCACCTGCGCGCCCTGGAAGGCGAGATGGCGCGCACGGTGCAGACGCTGAACGGGGTGCAGAGCGCCCGCGTCCATCTGGTGCTGCCCAAGCGCGAGCTGTTCGCCCGCCAGCAGAACCCGGCGACGGCCAGCATCTTCATAAAGCTGCGCCCCGGCGCCCAGTTGTCGCGCGAGAACATCCAGGCGATCCAGCACCTGATCGCCGCCTCTGTGCCGAACCTCGACCCCAGCCGCATCTCCATCGTCGACGACAAGGGCACCCTGCTCGCCCGCGGCACCGGCAACGACAGCGCGGACGCCATGCTGGCCTCGGCGGAGGAGAAGAAGGTCGCCTACGAGAGCCGCGTCGCCCGCATCATCGAGGACCTGCTGGGCCGCACCGTCGGCTACGGCAAGGTGCGGGCGGAGGTGTCGGCCGACCTCGACTTCGACCGAATCACCACGCAATCCGAAATCTTCGATCCGGAAAGCCAGGTCGTCCGCTCCACCCAGACGGTGACGGAGGCGAACGAGAGCCACGACCGCGATCCGCTGTCGCCGGTCACCGTGGACCAGAATCTGCCGACTGCGCAGTCGGGAAACAACGCCGGGCCGATCTCGCAGAACAAGCAGAACCGCAGCGAAGAGACGATCAACTACGAGATCAGCCGGACCACCAAGAACCATGTCCGCGAATCCGGGCAGGTGCGCCGCCTGTCGGTCGCGGTGCTGGTCGACGGCACCTACAGCCTGCCCAAGGACGGCAACCCGGCGGCCTACCAGCCGCGGCCGGAGCAGGAGCTGGAAAGCATCAAGGCGCTCGTCCGCTCCGCCGTCGGCCTCGACGCCGTGCGCGGCGACACGCTGGAAGTCATCAACATGCGCTTCTGGTCGCCGGAAGACGACATCCAGAAGCCCGAGGAGCTGTTTCTCGGCATGACCAAGGACGACCTGTTCCGCATCGCGGAGATGGTCGTGCTGGGCATCGTCGCCGTGCTGATCATCCTGCTGGTCATCCGCCCGCTGATCACCCGCGCCTTCGAGAAGGCCGACCAGCAGGAGGAGGACGACATGGACCGCCTGCTGGCCGACCAGAGCGGCATGCCCGCCGCGCTGGCCGCGCCGACCGGCGCGCTGGCCCAGGATCTCGCCCTGGAAGCCGCCCAGGCCGACGAGGAACTGGAGCAGATGATCGACATCAACCGCGTCGAAGGCCGCGTCCGCGCCTCCTCGCTGCGCAAGGTCGGCGAGATCGTGGAGAAGCACCCGGAGGAAGCGGTGTCGATCCTGCGCAACTGGCTGTACCAGGAGAGCTGACGCGATGAGTTCGGTCCGCAAATTCCTGTTCGACGAGTCCTTCGACGTGGATGCGCCGCCGCGCCGGCAACTCCAGGCCGACGACGACTATTTCGACAACATCCCCCTGCCGGAGCCGGACCCCGAACCGGAACCGGAGTTGCCACCCGAGCCGCCGCCGCCGGTGTTCGGCGAGGCCGATCTGGCCGCCGCCCGCGCCGCCGGCTTCGCGGAGGGCGAGACCGCCGGCAAGTCCACGGGCTATGGCAAAGGCTTCCTGGACGGCAACAACGCCGGCCGCAAGGACGGTTACGAGAAGGCCCGCGCCGAGATCGAGGCGACGGTGCAGGCTCGGACCGCCAACGCGCTGGAGACCATCGGCAACGGCGTGCAGCATCTGCTGAACGAGCATTACGCCACCAGCGCCCAGCGGGCCGACCAGCCCGTTCACATCGCCCTGGCCATCGTCCGCAAGCTGATGCCGGAGCTGGCGCGGCGCGGCGGGCTGATGGAGGTGGAGGGGCTGGTGCGCGCCTGCCTGACCGACCTGATCGACGAGCCGCGTCTGGTGGTGCGCGTCGCCGACGACACGGTGGACGCGGTGCGCGAGCATCTGGATCAGGTGATCGCCGCCCGCGGCTTCGGCGCGAAGCTGATGGTGGTAGGCGATCCCGGGCTGGCGCCGGGAAGCTGCCGGATCGAATGGGCCGAAGGCGGGGTGGAGCGGGACACCGCCGGCCTGCTTGCCCAGATCGAACGGCGGATGGCCGGCCTGCTGGAGGCGCCGCCGGGCTGACGCCGCGGCGGACCGATTGCAGCGAACAGGATTTTTTTTGAGGTTCTAAGGGCTTCTGGAGACTTTGATGGCCAAGGACAGCTTCTCCCTCGACGAGTTGGACGGCGGCGGCCGCAGTGACATTGCGGAGTATGAGACCGGCCTGGGTCCGGCCAAGGACCTGGAAGCGGTCTACGACATTCCCGTCCAGATCTCCGCCGTGCTCGGCAAATCGACCATGCAGGTCAGCCAGCTGCTAAAGCTCGGGCGCGGCGCGGTGGTGGAGCTGGACCGCAAGGTCGGCGAGGCCATCGACATCTACGTGAACAACCGTCTGGTCGCCCGCGGCGAAGTCGTGGTCGTGGAGGACCGGCTGGGCATCACCATGACCGAAATCATCAAGTCGGACCGCGGATGAGCCTCACACGAGACAGCGCTGAATCGTCCCGCCGGGGTGGGCGTTCCGCCCGCCCGCGCGGCGGGGTGGACGTGGCGACGCTGGTCGGTCTGGCCGCCGCCGCGGTGGTCATCTTCGTCGCCATGGCGTCGGGCGGCAGTTTGCGCGCCTTCGTCGATCCGCCGTCGCTCATCATCGTGCTGGGCGGCACGCTGGCGGTCACCACCGCCTCCTTCTCGCTGTCCGACGTGGCCATCGCGTGGCGCGACGCCGGGGCGGTGCTGATCCACCGGACCAGCGACCCGCGCGGCGTGGCCCGGCAGGTGCTGCTGCTGGCCGAGGCGGCGCGCCGCGCGCCGGAGACGCTGCGCAACGTCCTGCCGGAGTTGAAGCACGAGTCGTTCCTGCACCGCTCGGTCACGCTGGTGGCCGAGGGGCTGCCGCCCGACGACATCGAGCGGATGCTGATCGGCGAGGTCGAGGCGTCGGGCGCCGGCAAGGTCAAGAGCGCCGGCGTGCTGCGCCGCGCGTCGGAGGTGGCGCCGGCCATGGGGCTGATCGGCACGCTGGTCGGCCTCGTCCAGATGTTGGGCAGCTTGAACGACCCGTCGAGCATCGGTCCGGCGATGGCGCTGGCCCTGCTGACCACCTTCTACGGCGCGGTGCTCGGCAACGTCGCTCTGGCCCCATTGGCCGCCAAGGTCGAGCGGACGGCGGAAGAGGACGCGCTCGTCAAGACTCTCTACACCATCGGCGCGGTATCCATCGCGCGACAGGAAAATCCGCGGCGTCTGGAGATGCTCCTGAACGCCGTTCTTCCGCCTGGAAAGCGGATTCAGTACTTCGATCGGGACTCCGACCGGGGTTCTCCGAGGGGAGCGTAAGATGCGTCTGCTGATCGTTGGAACGTTGGAAGGGTACATCACCGCCGCTGGCAAGATCGCCATGCAGCGCGGGGCGAAGGTGTCCCACACCGACAGCATCGAGGGCGCCCTGAACGCCCTGCGCGCGGCGGCGGGGGCCGACCTCGTGATGATCGACGTCAAACTCGACATCGCGACCTTCATCGAAAGCCTGAAGGCGGAACGGATCACCATTCCCGTGGTGGCCTGCGGCATCGGCACCGACGCGGCGGCGGCGGTCAAGGCGATCCGCGCCGGCGCCAAGGAATACATCCCCCTGCCCCCCGACGCGGAGCTGATCGCCGCCGTGCTGGAAGCGGTGGCGGAGGAAAGCCACGCCATCGTCTGCCAGGACCCGGCCATGCTGGCGACCCTGCGGCTGGCGGACCAGGTGGCGCCCAGCGACGCCTCCGTCCTCATCACCGGCGAGAGCGGCACCGGCAAGGAGCTGATGGCCCGCTACATCCACCGCAAGAGCCGGCGCTCCGACGCGCCCTTCGTCGCGGTGAACTGCGCGGCCATCCCGGAGAACCTGCTGGAATCGGAGCTGTTCGGCCATGAGAAGGGCGCCTTCACCGGCGCCGTCGCCCGCCGGCTCGGCCGTTTCGAGGAGGCCAACGGCGGCACCCTGCTGCTCGACGAGCTGTCGGAGATGCACCCGCGGCTCCAGGCCAAGCTGCTGCGCGCCATCCAGGAGAAGGAGATCGACCGCATCGGCTCGTCCCAGCCGGTGAAGGTCAATGTCCGTCTGGTCGCCACCTCCAACCGCAACCTGGAGAACGAAGTCCGCGCCGGCAACTTCCGCGAGGATCTCTATTTCCGGCTGAACGTCTTCAGCGTCGCCATTCCGTCTCTGCGCGAACGGCCGGCCGACATCCCGATGATCGCCGACCATTTCCTGAAGAAATACGCGCAGGCCAATGGTCTGGGCGAGAAGCGGCTGTCGGACGACGCGCTGCTGATGCTGCGCGCCCACCACTGGCGCGGCAACGTGCGCGAGCTGGAAAACACCATGCACCGCGCCGTCCTGCTCTCCAAGTCGGAGACGGTGGGGCCGGACGCGATCATGCTGACCAGCCAGCTGCTCGCCCCGGAAGGCTCGGCGCAAGCGTCGATCCCGACCGGTTCGCCGGTCGCCAACCCCTTCGCCGGGCCGGGCGGCACGGTGCCGCAGGCGCCGCGCGGCTATGGGCAGCCGGCTCCCGGCTACCCGACCTCCTACGCACCGCCGCAGGGCCATGCGGCGGGCGCGGCGGCCTACGGCAACGCCGGAGCGGCGTCCGGCGCCCCCGCCGTCCAGGGCCTCGTCGGGCGCACGGTGGCGGAGGTCGAGCGCGACCTGATCATCGGCACTCTGTCGCACTGCCTGGGCAACCGCACCCACGCGGCGAACATCCTGGGCATCTCGATCCGCACGCTGCGCAACAAGCTGAAGCAGTACAGCGAGGAGGGCGTGCCGGTGCCGCCGCCGGGCAGCGAGGAACGGGCGGCCTATTGATCCGCTGATCGGGGGAAAGGCGGAGGAGCGGCGGCATGGCACTGACCGAACACAATCCGGGGACGCGGGCGGGCGGCGGCAACATGACCGCGCTGACCGACATGGTGGCCGTCGCCAAGGGAGCGCTGAAGCGCGGCGACATCGTGATGGCGGCCGGCATCATGCTGATCGTCGTCGGGCTGATCCTGCCGCTGCCCCCGATGCTGCTCGACATGATGCTCGGGCTGAACGTCACCATCTCGATCCTGATCCTGATGGTGGTGCTGTTCATCGAAAAGCCGCTGGAGCTGTCCTCCTACCCGACCATCCTGCTGATCACGACGCTGCTGCGCCTGTCGCTGAACATGGCGTCGACCCGCCTGATCCTGACGCAGGGGCATGAGGGGACATCCGCGGCAGGCCATGTCATCGAGGCCTTCGCCGGCTTCGTCATGGGCGGCGACTTCATCATCGGCGTGATCGTCTACGCGATCCTGACGATCGTGAACTTCAAGGTCATCACCGCCGGTTCGGGCCGCATCGCCGAAGTGGCGGCGCGCTTCACCCTGGACGCCATGCCCGGCAAGCAGATGGCCATCGACGCCGACCTGTCCGCCGGCATGATCGACGAGACCACCGCCCGCGCCAAGCGCAAGGAGCTGGAGGACGAAAGCGCCTTCTTCGGCTCCATGGACGGTGCGTCGAAGTTCGTGAAGGGCGACGCCGTCGCCGGCCTGATGATCATGTTCATCAACATCATCGGCGGCGTGTCGCTGGCGGTCCTGCGCTACGACATGCCGATCCTGCAGGCGCTGGACACCTTCACCAAGCTGACCATCGGCGACGGCCTCGTCTCGCAGATTCCGGCGCTGGTCATCTCCATCTCCGCCGGCTTCCTGGTGTCGAAGGCCGGCACCGGCGGCTCCACCGACAAGGCGGTGGTCGGGCAGCTCACCAACCACATCAGCGCGCTGGGCCTGTCGGCGGGGGCCCGTAACCCGCCGGCCCCGGTGCTTTCTCCTTTTAAACTCCGACGCCGCCCGCGGCCCACTCCGTGGAGGATGCTGTG